>JBBRJL010000432.1:0-3246 GCA_038219375.1 Chitinophagales bacterium
ATCGATAAAGACAGTATTATAAAAGGTATTTCAAACTATCAACCTGAAAATAATAGGTCACAACTTGAAATCATTGGAACTAATACCTTTATAAAAGATGCGTACAATGCCAATCCCAATAGTATGAAGTTGAGTTTGGAAAGTTTTGGTAAGTTGAATGCGACGTCAAAAGTAATTGTTTTGGGTGATATGTTGGAACTTGGTGAATTTACTTCTGTAGAACACAGAGAAATACTTAAACTAGCTCAAAGTCTTGATCTATCTGAGATGATATTGGTAGGAAAGAATTTTTATAGAGAAAAAAATGATTTTGAAGGTGTCTATTTTGAAGAAATTAGTGCTGCAAGAGAATATTTTCGATCCAAAAATATACATAATAGCACCATTCTTCTTAAAGGTTCACGAGGTATATCAGTTGAGTCAATTTTACTATAAGTCTAAATTATTCTTCTAAATATTTTAGTGGTGGGTTAAAAATTTCATTATTCTATCAGGTATTTCATCGGCTACGGTCTGCGTATATTCGTCATTGGAGCAAGGTAGGTAATGAATTTCTCCATTGTCATCTGTCAGTTTTAGCCACCATTTTTGAGTGATATTGTGGCGCATGAATTCAATATCTTGACTTACGCTACCATTTATAATATATCCACTAAAGTCTGTACTCGTGGTAGGATGATCATTAATTTTCATATTTATCCCTTCTAGAAAATACCAAATAGCCAAAGCCACTAAGTTGGCTTCCACGTTCGTATCGTTTATCTTTATTTTACCGTTTATGAAAACACAACCTATTTTATTGGACGCACCTACGAATTTCATAATTTGACATAATTCTTCCACGGTTAACCCTGCGGGTAGAGCGTCGAGAATATTAGGAGCGTCTGCATACCTCATGACATTTAAGTTCAAATGTAGAGTTTGGATATCCCTAAGATGTGGCTCAACATTATTCAGATTACTTCTAAGTTTACCTAAACTTAATGAATTAAATGAGTTTTCGTCAACTTCATTAATATTGTCTATAGAAACAATGTGTCTCTGATATGCAATATAGTTTTTTTGATTATGATCTTCTTGTTCAATAAAGGGAAGATCATTAGATAAGAAATGTATTCCTTTTTTGCTTTTTGTATAGCAATCATAAGCTATAGCGTCGTCAAAACCTAGGATTACAGGAATAATATTATGTTTGCCCATCTCTGCAATAATTGATTCAAGATTATCTTCACTATCATCTAATACATTACCAAGGTCAACTATATGAATATTTTTGAAATGATTCCTAAAGTTTTCTATACTTTTGCGTGCGTTTTTGCAAATATCAGATTCATTACCAATAAATCCAATCGTAGTATTCGAAAGATCAGGGAATGCATCAGGATTTGAATAAGATTGATTGAAAAACTTTCTTTCATCAACACCGATTTGTGAATTTGATACAGGCAAAAGTAAAGTAGAAAGCATAATATTAAAATTTTTGCAAAGATATAAAATATTAAAAACTAATTAATTGTATGATTATGTTTTTATTTTAATTGTTTTATCAAGATCGCCTAACCACTTTTTTTTATTATAATATTTAAACCTTAAATCAAATGGAACACGAATATCAAATGGAGACACTACTAGAAAAATACAAGTCAAAAGAACCCGAAATTGTTTTTGAGTGGCACGATAGTGAGACTACTGCAAAAGGATGGATTATAATCAACTCTTTAAAAAACGGTGCCGCAGGTGGTGGCACAAGAATGAGAAAAGGGTTGACAAAAGATGAAGTAGTTGCATTAGCTAAAGTGATGGAGATAAAATTTTCAGTTTGTGGTCCAAATATTGGTGGGGCAAAATCTGGAATTGATTTTGACCCGAATGATGAGAGACGAACAGAAGTGCTAGAAAGATGGTATAAAGCAGTTATTCCAATTTTGAAATTTTACTACGGTACAGGAGGAGATCTCAATGTAGATGAATTAAAAGATGTGGTGCCAATCACTGAAGATTTAGGACTTTGGCATCCACAAGAAGGAATTGTAAATGGTCATCTAAAATTAAGTGAGGGTGAAAAGATCAATATCATTGGACAACTAAGATATGGTGTATCTAAAGTAATTGAAGATCCTAAGTACATACCAGTCACGCAAAAGAAATATGCTATTGCTGATATGATAACAGGATATGGTGTGGCAGAGTCTGTAAAGCATTTTTATGACATATTTCATGGTAGGGATTTGGTGGGGAAAAGAGTTATAATCCAAGGATGGGGAAACGTAGCATCTGCTGCAGGATTTTATCTTTCTAAACTTGGCGCAATTATTGTTGGTATAATAGATAGAAATGGTAGTGTCATGAACGAGGATGGATTGACACATGAAGAGGTAGAAAGTTTATTCTTAAATAAAAAAAATAATAGTCTTTCTTGTGACTTAGTAGATTTTGAAACGTCAAACAAAGAGATCTGGTCAATACCTTGTGATATTTTTATTCCTGGAGCTGCATCTAGGTTGGTAACAGACGCACAAGCGGAGCGATTGATGGAAAACGGACTAGAGGTGATATCGTGTGGGGCAAATGTGCCTTTTTTCGATGACAAGATATTTTTTGGTGAAACAGCTAGAATGGTAGATAAGAGCATTAGCCTAATACCTGATTTTGTGGCCAATTGTGGTATGGCAAGAGTTTTCGCTTATTTAATGCAAAAGGATGTGGACATGACAGACGAAGGTATATTTTCTGACAGTTCAACTGTAATATATAAATTTTTGAATGATTTATATATTGCAAAAAAAGATAATAAAAACATAAGTGCACGAGCACTTGAAAGATCATTATTAAAAATATCAAAATTTTAATGCTAAAAGATACACTTATAGCACATTATGTATTACTTTTGTATTTCAAAACTTTAATAGCAAAATTATTTTCCTATGACAAACAGAATCAATTATTTGTTTTTTGTCTTATTACTTGTGGTTTCTACTGTATCTGCCCAAAAAGATGCGACTATCTCCACAGGAGTTACTGACGAACAGACTGTAAATGCAGAGCAAAACAAAAGCTGGAGAATGGGCCAAGCATCCTATTCAGCAAAACCCAAAAATGCTTGGGAATTAGGTGTTCACCTAGGTCATTTCTTTATAGATGGCGATGTAGATACAAGACTACCTGGCGGGTATGGACTTGGATTACACCTTAGAAAAGCCATTCATTATGTGTTTTCTGTAAGAGCTGACTTCATGTATGGTTCAG
>JBBRJL010000433.1:0-3241 GCA_038219375.1 Chitinophagales bacterium
AGTTCCAAATCTTGATGTTACATTTCTAAAATCAGAAACAGCATATCCACCATCGCTTGCACCTTCAGGACTTTCCATCAATGGCATGAGGTGCAAAAAATTGACTCCTAACTCTTCGAAGTAATCTAATTTTTGTTCAAGATCTTTTATGGTACCACAAAATCTATCCACATATAGACTCATACCGACGATTTCATTGGACAAATACCATGTTTCGCCAGACTCCTTTTGGATATCGAGTTCCCTCAGTGATAAAGATCTTTGTTCGTACGCATTGTTGATTGTGTCCAATAAACTATCATACCATTTATCCACGGCTTTATGATTGCCATAAATCTTATAAAACAGCTCGTAAATGGTAGAAATATTTGCAGAGTATCTTGACAAAAAAAATGTATCCTGACTTCCAACTTTAAAACGATTGTTCAGTTTTTGTGCTAAATATCTGTGGACTTCTTTGATGTACATATACTTTATGGAACAACTTTGTTGTTGATATTTGATGAAAATAAAGCTAAATGTTTTATTAAAATTTTAAAACCAACTAAAATAAATCAAAACATCATAACACACTTTTGACCTTGTCACTCAAAGTTTGTTGACTATGTCCAGGGTTTTCAAATCTTCCAACTTCAACCTTATTTTTAAAAATTAAAATGGTAGGGAACCCTTCAACACCATGTTCTTTTGCTACATCAGTTAATTTTTCATAATCTACTTGACCAAATTTCACATCTCTTAGTGCGCTTTCGGTAGTTAGTCCTTCTACAGCAGGTCTCTGGGCCTTACACTTTGAACACCATGTAGCATGAAAAAACATAACTGAAACGCCTGAACTTATAATCGATTCAAATTGCTCTTTACTTGTGATATCAACCAATGTAGCATTGCTAGTATCTTCATCTTTTCCACATGAACTAAAGACCAAAAAAACACAGATGTATAATAAAACTCTACCCATAATAAATTATTTTTAAATTTTAAATGACAAAGTTAATCAACAATCCGTTTTTCTCCTAGAAATATTTTGATTTTTTAATAAGGTACGTCCCAATATGGGTTGCGTCGTCCTTCTACACTCAGTTTGATGTGTTTCATTTTCTTCTCATTATAGTCCTGATAAGTCGCAGCCTTACCTTTCATTTTTTTAGGTACGGGCAACTCAATTGGCGTTTCTGAGAGCTCCACTTTGGTAGCTACCACACTTACATCGTCTATATTCATATCAAGTTCAAGAATCATACCGGGCAATCCTGAATATCCTTCCGGTCCACCCCTGAATGGTATTTTATCTGTAAACCAAGCTTCCACCACGACATTATTTACCGTGTCTCTGGTTTCGGCTTTCATACATACGTAACCTGCTACATCTTTGAGTTCATTAAGGATTTTCCATTTGTATTTCGGCATTTCATCTTCGATCAGATACTTCTTACCCAAGAGGAAACGAATGTCTTTAGTTGTCCTAGCGCTATGATTTCTTATAATGATATCTGGATCATCACTCCAATTGTATCCATAATTTTCTTCAGACTCCTTTTCTATATAAATGCTCATACTATCGACATAGGTGAGGATAAAATCTTGCCCTTTATTGGTATCTTTTCCCCAAGTGAGCATGGTTCGATCTTTTTCTTCTTGAGATAGGTATGGCAATTTGGTAATGATATTGAGCCAACTAACCTTTTTATTAAAAGTAATTTTGCCTGATTGTCCCACCAAGTTACCCGAAAGAATACCTAACATTATCACTAAACATATTTTATTCTTCATTTCTCTCTAATTTATTTTAATACCAATAATTATTTCTTTCCACACTTGACTTCATACCTTTTAAATTGTATGAAAACGAAAGCATTCCATACCTAGCCAAGGATGGAGTACGCGAATCAAACACTCTCGAAGGTGATGTATTCTGTGATATTAATACATTTTTATTGAATGCATCGTATAATGATAATCTCAACTCACCTCTATTTCCTTTGAGAAGTTGTTTGTAAATAGACATATTCAGAATAGGAATTTTCTGCTCTATACCAAATCTTTCATTAGTAAATATAGAATAAGCCAAACTTGAGTTCCAAAACCAACCTTTACCAAGTTTAGTATTGAACTCAGCATTATAATTATTTCTTACGATAACTTGGTCTTGACTTTTGTCGATGTCATAACTGGTATTACTATAAGATACATTTGCAGAAAGATAGATTGCTATACCATCTGCGGGCGTAATATCTAAATTTATATTCCCTCGTCTTGCCCGTGTATCTGTTGTATTTAAGACTGTATTGACCAAAGCAAAACTTTTGCTTCCAGAGTATCCGCTACCTAATCTAGCTTTAAGTTTATTTCTTACAATTGGAAAACTTACACCTGCGCCCGACCATAATTGATTTCCACCGGTATAGTTGATTGGCCTTGACCTTGTGACCAAATTTTCATCTACATTTTGCTCATAAATGATCTGATCTTCAAAATATGAATAACTTAAATTCATGTTTACCCTTGTACCGCTTGCAGGCCACGAATGACTGATGTAAGCGCCTATATCATGAGACTGAGATGGCAAAAGATTGGGATTACCTTCTATAATATACAATGGATTAGAAAAATCTACTACGGGCAATAAATTTTCAATAGTAGGTTCTTCGACATTCAGCGTATAATCTGCACTCATCCACGTATTGCGACTAATATTTGCATTGATATCAAGATATGGTAACAACACCTTGAAAGAATTATCCACTTTGCCATTAAATAAGTCTGCTTGCGGTGATCTGAAGGTGCCATTCAGGTCGAATAACTGTTGAGCTGCTCCGACCGTTACATTAATAACTTTTGGGGAAAACGTCAGGGAGGTACCTATTCGTTGACTGAGAATTTGATTTTCATATATTCTACTTAAAAAATTATTTGTGACCAGATTAGCGTTTTCTTTATCACTCACAAGTCGTTGACCTTCTTCATTTCTTGAGCTGAAATTGTAAAATACTTTTAAGAAAAACTTTTTACTCAATGGTTCACTTATTAATGCATTTGCCTGAAGGACATATTTATTCAATTTATCATCATTAATCTGCCGCAATAGGATCAAACTATCCAGATCTCCCGAAGGATTATAAAATCCATTATCCGAAAAACGAGTCTGATTGTCTGTGACGTCTGTGCTAAGATAAGAAAAATTAGCTCCGATGGCTCTTCCTGCTTTTTTGAATTTTTTACGTAATAACATCGATGCATT
>JBBRJL010000434.1:0-3226 GCA_038219375.1 Chitinophagales bacterium
TAAAACAAACCGACGTGCAGCTTGGAAGTATGCATTAGTATTGCCCTTACTTATGGGTTTGGTGGTATTATTTTCATCTTCTGCTGTAAAAGAACAGATACATGATGCTGTGTCTAGTAGTAATGATTCTATTCCGCTGCCACCGCCTCCACCCAAAGTGGAGTTCACCAAAGGCGTAAAAAGTATTCATATGGAAAACAAAAAAGCAATTGTAAAACTGACAAATGGCAAAACTGAAAAATATGACTTAAATAATTTAGAAGAAAAAAAAGCTTTTCATTCAAAATATGGAGGTTTGCCTGACCCGCCGCCACCACCTTCTCCACCTTCTCCAAGTGAGTTGGCATCGCCACCACCACCGCCACTGCCTTCTAAAAAGAAATTGATGGCAAATAATGATGTAGATGAAATGCCAAGATTTCCTGGGTGCGAACATATTGCTAATCTAAAAGAAAGGAATGATTGTGCCCAAAATAAATTATTTGAATATATCTATACCAATATTAAATATCCAGCAGATGCAAGGAAAAATGGTATTCAAGGAAATGTCGCAGCAAAATTTACTATTGACGTAAATGGATATATATATGATCTGAAATTGTTAAAAGATATCGGAGGTGGCTGTGGAGAAGATGTTTTAAAAGTAATAACATCAATGAATAGAATGCCGGAAAGATGGATACCCGGTAAACATAATGGTAAAAGTACAAATGTGGAATACGTTCTACCTATTAAATTTGCTTTGGAAGATGGTGGTGGAGTAATTAAAATTGATAAATAAAGCTTATCTTAAGGAAATTTCATTTATCAAAATAAATTTGAAAACAACCAAGATCATTTTAAGACAAAGATTGATATCAGTCAAATAAATATATCTACTATTTTGGTAAAGACAACACAAAACGAAAAGTCTTCTAATCACAAAGTGGTGATAAGAAAATAAGCTTGTCCTACTTCATTTATTAAATATCCCTATGACTCATAAGATGATTTATAGGGATATTTTTAATTTTCTTAAACCCAAAGCTTAAGAGTATTTTAAAGCTTAAAACCTATTACAAATGAAAGCTTTACGTAAAATAAATTCTGTAAATCATATCTATCTCCTAGCCCCCTTAAATCCGAATACACTACCACAGATACCACCGATGATGTGAGCGGTTTCAGAGATTTGGTTAGCTTCTGCCGTTAGTAATACTTCCTTGCCTATAAAAAGGATGGCTACTAATATAAAAGTCACAGGTATTTGCCCCGCACTGACATTGGTAAATGAAACTAATAGAATCAACATGAAGACGATACCACTTGCACCCATGAGTCCAGTGTGAAAAAAAAGTATGTTGAGTAAGCCAGTCACAAGCGCCGTAATGATCATCATGTACAAAAGCTTTTGTGAACCATACTTCTCCTCGATGATTGGACCTAGTAATAATATGAAAGTCAGATTGCCCAAAAGGTGCTCTAGACTACCATGTCCTATCGTGTGTGTGATAAGTGTAAGCAAAGATAATGGATTGGACCATTGTATATTTGGGCCAACGGCAAAAAAGGGCATAAGATTGCCAGCTAAAAAGAAATCAAGAAAATAAACTACCGTACAAATCAAAGCAAATGTTAGTATAACTGGGGCGTTGAACTTTATCCTTAGTGGCATATAAAAAGGTTTTATTCTTGAACTTTTTTACCAAATGCAAGATCTCCTGCATCACCTAGACCAGGTACGATATACGATTTGGCGGTCAATTCGTCGTCTTCAGCAGCCATCCAAAGGTGGGCTTTGGGGTAGAGTCTTTTGACATGTTTTACACCATAACTTGATGCAATAATGGTGACTATATGCAATTCCTTGTAGGTGCCAAACTCTTCAAGTGACTCTATAGATTTTTGGATAGATGCTCCTGTTGCTAGCATTGGATCTATCAGAATCAAAGTAGCATCATCGAGATCGGGACAAGTGATGTATTCTAAACTGATTTCAAATGTACCGTCTTTGTGATTTTTGCGATAAGCAGCGACAAATGCATTACTCGCATCATCAAAATAATCGAGCATTCCATTGTGGAGCGGCAATCCTGCGCGCAGGATGGTACAAAGAACGACTTTTGAAGTAGGTAAAGCCGTTTTGGCTATTCCGAGTGGTGTTTCGACGTCTTCATCCTTATATTCTAGGTGTTTGCTGATTTCGTATGCAAATATATTACCTAGCCGTTCCATATTTTTTCTAAATACGAGCCTGTTGTTTTGGGTATGCACATCACGCATTTGGGCTAAAAATGTATTAGCAATCGAATTTTTTGTGGATAGGTTGTGTATCATTCAGTAAGACTTGCTTGGGTTTATAAAAATATACCTAAAAACGCACTACCGTTTAGATATTTAGGTGTAAAATAACTACATTTAGCAATAGAAAACAACTAGATGGTGATATATTTTATCAAACAGACTTTATGAAACCTTCTGCAGCATCATCCAATAGTTCAAATGCTTCGTCAAATTTATCATTGTAGTATGGATCAGGTACGGCGATGTTTTTATAAGGATATTTGAAGTTTGTAATAAGGTTTACTTTAGATTTTTGGGTATCCGTTTGACACAACTTCATAACGTCTTGATAATTAGAGCTATCCATAACCAGAATGTGGTCGTAGTAGTCTAGGTCATTTTGGGTTATTTTTCTGGTTATTTGTCTAGAGATATCAATATTTTTTTTGCGGCAAGCAGCAATTGCTCTAGCATCTGGACGCTCGCCATCATGCCACCCAGAAGTACCAGCCGAATCTACTTCCCAATCAAAGTTGTAGAAATTTATTTTTTCTTCCAAAATACCTTGTGCTATCGGAGATCTGCAAATATTGCCTAAGCACACCATCAAAATCTTCATTTTTATATCAAATGTTCAAAATTATAACGAAAATAAGGACTAAAGTGTTGGTTGGAGACCAAAGAATTGTTAAATAAAATGGATTTTTCTGAAGTTTTTAATTAATTTTGAAATGTTTGAATAGCAAAAAGTAAATAATATTTGGTCGAAATGGATTTGATTGGTTTCTCGCAAATTATTATTTTGTGGTAAATGCGTATATGTGAATCATTTATTAACACTACATTTGCCTCAAATATGGTATGCTTTGATACCTTAATAAAATTTTTCTAATGAAAATAGTAATTGCTGGAGCTGGAGGTATTGGTTTTCACCTAGCAAAGTTATTGTCGTCTGCTCAACATG
>JBBRJL010000435.1:0-3218 GCA_038219375.1 Chitinophagales bacterium
ACCCACGCCGCCACCTTGACTATCGCCACCTTGCTTGAGATCGGTATTTTTGACTTTAGATTTACGCTCCTTGAAGTCTACACTTCCGAATTTATATCTGTAATTTAGACCTATAGATCGGAAAGGGATACTGAATGAAGATCGCTGTACAAATGCATCCGTCTCGATATTGGAATTAAAAAATTTATCAGCATGAAACGGTTCTATCAAAGTGATACCTACGCTAGAATTTTTAAATTCTTTTCTCATGCCCATTCCATATATCGTAAATGCAGGATTATCGCCTTGGATCGTACGTACGGGAGATCTGAAAAAACCAAAAAAGTCTGCTTTCAGTGTACCCGAAATTTTGATTTCTCCGTTCATAAATAAATTGTACTCATAGCTTTTTCTAGATGCATCTTGACCATTGACGACACCTGTGGCATTGTATGTAGCAAAGTTTCCACCTGTTCGCAATGTGACAAGATTTACTGTTTTAGATATGAAAGTATTGAATCCTATCGAATTATTTGTACCAATATTTTGGAAAGTATTGACAGATAGTCCATTATTATCAATATTAAGGATTTGCTCTATAATGCCGTCCGTATACTTGTAAAAAACAGAAGAGAATGTTGTAAATCCTTTGAAAGTAATGTTGTATGCAACTTCCACTTGATGCACTATTTCGGGATCTAGGTAAGGATTTCCCTCGGTCCTATTGATAAAATCACTATTATTATTAAATGGATTGATGAACTGCAAGCTTGGTCTTTGGAGACGTTGGCTATAGGCAAGTTTCAACGTACGGAAGTTTTTGAAAGTGCGACTGATCGCAAGGTTCGGTAAAAAATTCTGATATCCTATACCACTAAAATTGAGTGAATCTAAGACATTAAAAGCACCAGCAATGTCTGTTTTTTCATATCTTGCTCCTGCTATGATGGAATATTTTTTAGCTACTAGAAAATTCATCGATGCATATCCTGAATACACATCTTGGTCATATTTAAATGTCTCAATTAATGGCTGATATCCGTTTTCTAAAGAAAAAATTTGCGTGGTATAGTCACTTATTATATTTCTGATGACCGCCTTACTACCTGCTTCTAGTTTTACTGTCTTGGTGAAAGGATGCACATAGTCCACCTGAAGCGTTGTCTCATGATTGACACCATTATTAAGGACATCGGTATCTCTATTTAACAACTCAAAAGTATGAACTTCAGTGACATTATTGTCCTGGTTACTATTTTGCTTAGAATATTGAACGCCAAATGACAATTCCTGACCTTCCCTTTTTTCAAATTTTTTGGTATAATCTGTATTCCAATCAAATCCGCCAGAAAAATTATTTCCTCTATTCTCTCTTGTAAAAACGTCGCTAAAGCCAATGCTAGGATCTGATAAACTTCCCATGGTAGTACCTTTTGAATCAAAACCAAATCCCCTGAAGTTGAACGAACTATTGATACTATTGTATCCATTAAAGTCATAAAAAGCACTGACAGAAGCGTTGCCACCCAGACGTGATGTACGCTGCTTACCATCTTGGGTAATGATTCTAGGGCCTGCATCCGTTTCATCCACTCTTGAGAATGTAATACTACCATTAGCAGGGGTCGAATAAAACAATGCGCCGCTACCACTAAGTCCGAGTCTACCTTTGCCTACATTCAGATTGGTAAAAAGGGTATTTTGTCTATTTCCCGCAGATGCATTGATACTACCTGCGATACCTTCTATATTTTGTTTTTTTGTAATGATATTGATCAATCCTGCGCTACCTTCTGCATCGTACTTGGCAGATGGAGAAGTGATGACTTCTACTTGTTTTATTTGATCCGCAGGAAACATCTTTAGTGCGTCTGCTACATTGCTCGAAAACATTCCTGATGGCTTGCCATTGATCAAGATCCTTACATTTTGCGATCCTCTCAGTGATACATTACCATTCAAATCTACGGACAGTAGCGGTACTTTACGCAAAACATCACTAGCGTCTCCTCCAGCGATAGTTGCATCGTTTTCAGCATTAAAGACTAGTTTGTCTGCCTTATTTTCTATCAATGTTCTTTCTTCTTTGATCTCTACGGCATCGAGTAGGAAGGAAGCTGGTACCAAATATACCTTGCCAATGTTGATATCAGGAGATTTTAGTGATGTTTCCACAGCGAAAACTTTTTTTTCATTATATCCCAAAAATGATACATAAAGGTCATACGTACCTGTGACTACATTTTCAAACTTGAATATCCCACTGTCTTCACTCAGTACACCATCAATGACAATAGAACTACCTTTCTTTTTCAGTGAGATGGTTGCAAATCCTACTACATCATTGGTCAATGAATCGACTACACTACCTTCTATTTTCCCTTTGATTGTTGGACCTTTGGCGCCGCCGCCCATGGGAAACTGAGCATTTGCTACCGAAAGAATACAAACTAAAACAGCAATTAATAAATACTTCACTTGTTTCGATTATTATTTTTATGACACTATAATGACAAAAGTAGGTTTATTGTTTTTAGTTGTAATCATATTTTCGATGAAATGACTTGGTTTTAATACTAAAAAATACATGTTATAAAAATCAATGACTGATCGATACGCTATATATTTTATATTTATAATTGAAGTTTCGGAGATTTTAAATTATTGATAGTAAGACAAGCACAAATATTTAAATCTTATATATAAGTAATTAATATGTTGTAAAGTACCTACTTAAACATCATTTACTGTATTGTAAAGTTTTATCAGACAATTTTTATAATTTTTGTATAAATACCAATAGTAACTACAAAATAATCCAATAAACTTCATCTTTTTCATTGATACTTCTTCATAAAATATTTTCATAGTGAAGGCTATGCAAATATTTTCTGAATTTTGATGTTAAGAAAATGAAACAGCCTTGACCGCCGCGGCGGATGTTTCCTCTTAGCAAGTTTGCTTCGGTACCTGCGTTATCGAGTGAAATCGTTCACTAGATTTGCTCATTCTTCGCAACCATTTAGTGCTATGTCAGGACAAATAACTTAATGAAATGTGGTTCTTTTTCCAAATCTCTTCGTTAAAAATGCTCGCCGTAGCTACTGCTATACCTGTGCTTTTCGCCTTGAGTTTTGAAAAAATAACTGCCATTATAATTTAACTAATTATCTTGACAGAGCACTTAGTCATGTATCAAGACAAAAGAAAAAGAAGCTAAACAAATGTAAAAAAGATTA
>JBBRJL010000436.1:0-3216 GCA_038219375.1 Chitinophagales bacterium
TTCGGACACCGTCTGAACTGTGATTTATTTGATTGGTTTGATTTTGTTATCATTATGTTAATCCCAAATAACATGCCAAACAACTGATTTGCTATAGGTATATATAATATATCTAATCGTTATATGACGTTTTGGAATATGTTGTTTAGAATGGCCAATTTGGTTTTGGAACCTTCAGTTGATCAGATATATATAACTCGTAGGGAATGCTATCCTTTCACTCATAAATGGTGTTGGTTAAGGCTGAGATATTTTTTGAATGTATTGATGCAAAATTACGCTCTTCACTTATACTTTTAACATACCCTTAGCTGTAACGACCGATCGCTCCGGTATAATTAACAACCACGCTGATACAATCCACGACTTTTTTTTTGTAGTTTTTGTATGCGCTGCAATATAACTAGCGTACACTCTGATACAATAGACATCCACTTTCATGTGAATCACATCATCTTTAACATATCTAGCGATAGATTTTAACATCTGAGACGATCAGACTGACATAACTCTCATACACTCTGATAAAAATAGCGATCGCACTGATAAATCTGGCTTGCAAGATGATATATTTGGTGACTGCCTTTGATATATTTGTTGTGTACTTTGATTTGACTGATTGACGGTTGTATTTGATATAAAATCAAACTTTACAGTCATCGCCTATAAACCTAGATTTCGATAAGCTATTTTTCACTCCATTTCTGCATATTAAAAATATTTTATATATTTGCACCTTCAACCATTGATTTTGTTGCTGCATGGATATACATAAGGATAATTTGAATTCGGGTACGGACCCACAAGGTGGCGAGTTGGTCACGCTGAGTGGCATGTACAAAGAGTATTTTTTGGATTATGCATCTTACGTAATTCTAGAGCGAGCTGTACCTGATATTGATGATGGACTAAAGCCTGTACAACGTCGTATCCTCCACGCAATGAAGGAAATGGATGACGGTAGATTCCATAAAGTAGCCAATATCATCGGTCAGACCATGCAGTATCACCCGCATGGAGATGCGGCCATAGGTGATGCACTTGTCAATATGGGACAAAAGGACTTGCTCATAGATTGCCAAGGAAACTGGGGCGATGTACGTACAGGCGATTCCGCAGCCGCAGCTAGATACATAGAAGCTAGACTTACGAAGTTTGCACTCGAAGTACTCTTCAATCCGCAAACGACTGAATGGCAACTTACTTATGATGGACGTAAAAAAGAGCCGGTAACGCTACCCGTTAAGTTTCCGTTAGTGCTATCCCAAGGGGTAGAAGGTATTGCAGTAGGTCTTTCTACCAAGATTCTTCCACACAATTTTATAGAACTTATCAAAGCGTCTATTCAGATACTCCAAGGCAAAAAACCAAAAGTATTTCCTGATTTTCAGACAGGTGGTATGGTCGATGTCACAGATTATCAAGATGGTCATCGTGGTGGAAGGGTCAAAATCAGGGCTAAGATTCAACAACATGACAAGAGCACACTCAATATTATAGAGTTACCTTTCGGGGTGACTACCAATACACTCATTGAGTCGATACTAAAAGCCAATGATAAGGGGCAGATCAAAATAAAAAAGGTTCATGACAATACGGCCAAAGACGTAGAAATACAATTGGAACTGATGCCAGGCGTATCTCCGGACGTGACGATCGATGCTCTGTATGCATTTACAGATTGTGAAGTTTCTTATTCGCCCAATGCTTGTGTCATTGTAAATAATAAACCTTTATTCCTATCAGTATCCGAAATTCTAGAGATTTCTACTTTTCAGACCAAAGAACTCCTAAGACGTGAATTAGAAATTAAAAAAGGAGAACTCGAAGAAAAATGGCACAGCGCCAGTCTCGAAAAAATATTCATTGAGAATAGAATATATCGTGACATCGAAGAGTGTGAAAGTTGGGAAGATGTTATAAAAACCATCGGTATAGGGCTGAAAAAATACGTGGCTACACCTTCAGATCCATTGATAGGAGCCGATAGCAGATTGCAGATGATGCGTGATATCACAGAAGAAGACATCGTAAGACTGACCGAAATCAAGATCAAACGTATATCTAAATACAATACTTTTAAGGCAGACGAAATGATGTCCAACTTACTTGCCGAACTTGTGCAGGTAAAATATGATTTGGAACATTTGACTGAATTTGCCATTGCTTATTTCGAGCGATTATTGGAGAAGTATGGCAAAGGAAGAGAAAGACGAACGGTCATCACTTCATTCGATACCATAGAAATCAAAGAAGTAGTTGCCAATAATGCAAAACTTTACTTAAATCGTGCCGAAGGTTTCATCGGTATGGGCATGAAAAAGGATGAGTTTGTCTGCGATTGTTCTGATATAGCCGATATCATAGCTTTCACGCGTGACGGTAAGTTCAAAGTAGTGCGCATAGCAGATAAAGTTTTCGTAGGCAAAGATATCATTCATACCGCTGTATGGCTCAAGTCTGATGATCGTACTACCTATAATCTTATCTATCTGGATAGCAAAAGTGGTAGATCTTATGCCAAGAGATTTAACGTCACCGCAATCACAAGAGATAAAGAGTATGACCTCACTCAAGGCGAAAAAGGGTCGAAATTACTTTACTTCACTTCTAATGCCAATGGTGAGTCTGAGATAGTTAATATTCAACTTTCTCAAGGCTCTACCGCTAAGAAAAAAGTGCTTGATTTTGATTTTGCAGATCTGGCCATAAAAGGAAGGACATCTCAAGGCAATGTGGTCACTAAGTATCCGGTGCGCAAGATTACACAAATCTCCGTAGGTAAGTCATCCCTTGGCGCTATGCAAATCTATATGGATGAAGTCAGCGGTAAGCTCAATCAGGACGAACGTGGCAAATACCTTGGCGCATTTGATACAGGTAGTAAGTTGTTGAGTATCTATAAAGATGGTAGTTACGAAATCAATGAACTAGATCTTAATAAAAAATATGATGTCAATAATATCGTCGAGATAGGTAATTATACGGAAGATACGGTGATCTCTACTGTTTACTTTGAAGGTGAAAAAGGAAACACCATGGTCAAAAGATTCAGAATTGAGACCAGTACCTATGATCAGAAATTTGTCTTTCTGCCAGAGACAGCAGGCACCAAGCTGTATTTTGCATCTATGGCCAAGTCTCCTAAGATAAAATATAGTTACAACGTAGGCAAAACCAAAGAAGAAAAGGAAGTAGCGCTGACTGAATTTATAG
>JBBRJL010000437.1:0-3213 GCA_038219375.1 Chitinophagales bacterium
GTAGTGAGTGGTAGTTCTACACCTTCCGTTCAAATAAATGGTGCAGGAACTTATACCGTGCAAGTGATATATCCGTTCTCTGGATGTGTGACTACAGAAGATGTGATTATTAAGGTAAACAATGATATACCTGAAGCAGTGGAAGCTGTGGTAGAGGACGAATCCTGTATCAATGACAGAAATGGTAGTATCAACATTAACACAATATTAGGTGGATCACAACCATACATTTTATCTTTAAATGGAATCTCTAATGCAGGTTTAGACGATTTGCCACCTGGACGATATTTGCTAGGTATAACTGATGTCAATGGTTGTAAATTTGATACATCATTTACAATTGCACCTGGTAATCAATTTGAGTTATCTACTTTGTCACCTTTAGAAATCATCGCAAATGCTACTCAGGTATTGGAGATCAAAACAAATCTTGCTCCCAATCTAATAGCAAGTGTAATCTGGAAGCCATCTCAGAATCTTTCGTGCGACACGTGTCTGATTACTACACTCACCGCTCGTGAGGAGATAACATACACTGTCATTGTCACGGATATTTATGGATGTATAGAAGAAATAGAAGTTACGATAAGATTGAGGGACAATACCATAGTAACCATACCAAATGTCATTAATGTGGGAGGATCTCAAAATGCATTCTTCACAATATATGGTAATGAAGGCCTTTTGTCGATTAAGAAGCTGAGTGTTTTTGATCGATGGGGCAATCTTATATTCTTGAAGGAGAATTTCCCTCCCAATATTCCACAAGAAGGATGGGATGGCAAATTTAAAGGTAAAGACATAGTACCAGGAGTATATGTGTTTAGTGTGGAATATGTAACGACAGGTGGTGAAAAAATAAAAGCTGGTGATATCACAGTTATTAGGTGATTATAAGATTTTTATTGCTTGATTACTTGGTAAGTGGCAGTTGTAAACCTATCTTTGCACAAAAAAAAGTGGGAAGATTAATATTATTTATGTTTGTAATTGTGGTTTTTAGCGCATGTCAAACACCTAAAGAAAGTAATTCTGTTGTTTTTGGAACATCAGACTTAAATAAATTAAACCGTCTTCTTTTGGAAATTGCCATGGAAGACGGTTTTCCGCCACCCATAGCATCAAGAGTCTATGTTTATCCACATATTGCGCATTATATTTCATTACAATCGTTTTACCCTGATAGTTTAACAGATTTAGCATCTAAGTTAAATGGCCTAAATGCATTACCATCTTACGATAAAACAAATGTTAATCCAGAATTAGCTTCTTTGATGGCATTTTGTAAAGTAGCAAAAAAAGTAGTGTTTTCAGAATATTATATGGATCAATACTTAGATACCTTAAAAATGGGTGGTAAAAAACTAGGATTATCAAGTATTTCAATAGCTGCATCTGATCATTATTCTGATTCCTTGTCAAGTGACATAATAAAATGGTTATCTACTGATCAATATGTAGAAACTAGAACGATGGAAAGATTCACAAGTGTCAAAGAATCAGGAAAATGGAAAGAGACTCCACCTGATTATCAACAAGCTATGGAACCACATTGGATTAAACTAAGGACAATATTAATAGACAGTGCAGCTATATATAAGTCTGCACCATTACCAGAATACAGCACTAAAAAAGGGTCTGATTTTTATAAAATGGCTTATAGAGTGTATGACCAATCACAAAGAAAAGACACTTCAACGATAAACACTGGTTGGTTTTGGGATGATAACCCAAATTCTTCCGACCATAAAGGACACTCCATGGCAGTAATCCATAAAATATCTCCTCCTGGTCATTGGCTCAATATTATCCATCAGATAAGCGATAAAAATAAAGCATCATTATTTATTACAAGTAAAGCTTATACATTTAGTGCGATTGCAATGTTTGATGGTATCATTAGTTGTTGGTCTGAAAAATTCAGGACAAATCTAGTACGACCAGTAACATACATACAGGAAAATATAGATGTCAGCTGGTCACCAGTCATTCAAACACCACCTTTCCCAGAATATCCAAGCGGACATAGTGTACTTTCAGCAGCCGCAGCAACAGTTTTAACGAGTTTGTTTGGCGAAAATTATGCATTTGATGATAATACTGCAGAGTTATTTGGGATGAACCAAAGGGCTTATAAATCTTTTCAAGATGCTGCGTGGGAAGTAAGTCTAAGTCGATATTATGGAGGCATTCACTATTATAATGGTATAGAAGAAGGTAACAAACAAGGTAAATTTATAGGTAATTTGGTTCTTTCCGAAGTGAAAGAGTAAGTGGAGCAAACCAATTAAAGATTAATTAAAATGAAGTATTTAGTAATTATATTAGGGTTAATAGTTTTTTTCTCATCTTGTAAGGATTCAGATGAAAAAGCGATTCGTCAAGTAGTTGATAGTGATTATTCAGATGCTGTAGATAATTCTAATGAAACTGAATTATTCACCTTGCTGACTGCTGATGAGACCAATATTAACTTCAATAATTTACTTAAAGAAAATCAGAATTTTCATTTTAAAAATTATGCATACATATATAATGGAGGAGGTATTGCTATCGGCGATATTAATAATGATGGGTTGCAGGATGTGTTTATGGGCGGAAATTTAGTTACAGGCAAACTATTTTTAAATTTAGGCAATTTTAAATTCCAAGATATCACTACTCAAGCTGGGTTGGAAAACAATAAAGGATTTAGGACAGGTGTCAATATGGTCGATATCAATGGAGATGGGTTTATTGATATTTATATTTGTGCTGCGGGTTTGTATGAAGATTCTTTCAGGAAAAACTTACTTTATATAAATAACGGCAACAGTACTTTTACAGAAAAGGCTGCGGAGTATGGATTAGATGCAATGAGTTACTCTACACAATCCTATTTTTTTGATTATGACAATGATGGAGACCTAGATCTTTATTTGCTGAATCATCCACTTAGCCCCAATGAGAGTAATAATTTACTAGTTGAAGCGGACAAAAGTGGCAAACTTCAAGTAGTACTTCCCAAAAATATAGAATTTACCACGGATAGATTTTACAGAAATGATAAAGGGAAGTTTAAGGATGTCACTGAAGAAAGCGGACTACTCAATGATGCATTTGGATTAAGTGCTGTAGTTGCGGATTTTAATAACGATAATATAACAGATATCTACGTGTGTAATGACTATGTAAAGCCAGATAATCTTTATATAAATAATGGTGATGGTACAT
>JBBRJL010000438.1:0-3198 GCA_038219375.1 Chitinophagales bacterium
AAATAATAGTAAAAGGTATAAAAGATTGATTGATTTAGTGCTATCAATATTAATCTTTTGCTTTTTTCCGATCATCTTAGTCTTGAATAATGTAAATTTGAATGTATTCAAAAACATATTTTTAGTATTGATTGGTCACAAGACATGGGTTGGTTACGGTGGAGAACAATCAGATTACGGCTTTTTGCCTGCCGTCAGTCAAGGAGTAATTAAGTATCCTATGTCTACTAAAGATTTACATTACGAAGAAGATCACTTTAAACGTATGAATATAGATTATGCCAAGAATTATTCTATATTTACAGATGTTGAAGTCGTTTGGAACAATCTTTATAAACTTGGCAATAAGTAGGGGCTATTGCTCTGTCAATTTTTGAGAAGAAAACACCATTATTTTACCCATTTTTCCATCTGTGCGATTACAGCTTCCATATCCTTTGGCATTGGAGATTCTATCTCTACTGTCTTCTCAGTATGTGGATGTTTAAATACCAGTTTTGTAGCGTGCAATGGTTGTCGACTTAGTAATGGTCTCTCTTCTTCGTATTTGCCTATATTAAATCTTTTTTGCTTGATTTCGGAAAGCAAAAAAGCATCTCGATGACCATACAAAGTATCCACAATCAATGGATTGCCCAGATACTGCATATGTACCCTGATTTGATGCATTCTTCCCGTGTGAAGTCGAATGTACAAGAGGCAATATTTTTTGAAGTTTTTTAATATTTTATAATCCGTAATGGATTCTTTCCCACGATTGTGCACCAACATTTTTCCTCTTGTGACCATAGATTCAGCTAGAGGTACTTCTATTCTACCACTTTCTGGTACAGGTACACCGTCTACGATGGTGATATAATATTTTTCTACGTCCCTCAATTCAAAACTTATACAAAGTAATCGATGTGTCTCTGCATCCTTCGCAAAAAGATTGACACCACTCGTAAATTTATCTAATCTATGTACGGGGATGACATCTTCATAGCTACTTTTCAACTTGCTTATAAGATTTGGCAAACTTGCATTAAACCTGTCGGGTGTCGTGAGTACGCCTGCAGGCTTATTGACAGCTATCATGTACTCGTCTTCATACAAAATCTCAATATCCTTCATTATTTATCAATATTGTAACCGAGTGACGTAAATGTTTTTTTACCTTCTATAAAATACTTCCAAATGGCTGATCCTAAATATCTGCCTTTCATATTTGGTTTGCCTATTTTGCTCTTTTCTATCTTTATATGGTCCTTATTCCTTTGTTCAAATACGAAGGGTAAATTGATGTAAAACCTTAGGTGTGCTTTTATAATTGCTAAGGTAGATTGTGGGTTTCCTGCCAAAAGAAACTTGAAACCTGCCAATGCATCCAAAATCAACTTAGCTGGAATAAGCCAAAGTAACTTACCTAACGCTTCATTTTTTGTCAAAAGGTACAGATTATTCCTAAAGTTAAGATAATCTTTTTTGGGATTGTTATAATCCAATGTACCTCCACCTAGATGGAAGACCTTGCTTGAAACTACGCATTTAATTTTGTATCCTGCTTGTTTTGCACGCCAACAAAGGTCTATTTCTTCCTGATGCGCAAAAAAACTACCATCAAATCCTCCAAGTGACTTGAATAGTGAAGTACGACATACCATTGCAGCACCACTAGCCCAGAATACTTCGGTGTCATTATTATATTGACCTGAATTTTGTTCGACATTGTCAAACATCCGACCTCTACAAAATGGATATCCAAAATAATCTATAAAACCGCCAGCAGCACCAGCATACTCAAATTTTGACTTTTCTTCCAGAGATAATATCAAAGGTTGAACGATTCCAAGTTTTTGATCTGCTTCCAGAGCATCAATAATAGGGTCTAGCCAATTTTCAGTTACTAAAACATCAGAATTTATGATGACAATATATTCAGCATCAACGTCTTTTAGACCTTTATTATAACCACCGGCAAACCCATAATTTTTTGTCAATTCTACTACATTGATCTCAGGGTGCCATTCTTTGAGATAATCTACAGAAAGATCATCTGACTTATTATCAATGACCATCACATCAGCTTCATATTTTGATGTGCTATATTCGATCATAGGTAAATACGATTCTAATAATTCTGAACCGTTATAATTTAATATTGCTATCGTAACTTTTGCTTTTCTTGGACTTTCTTTGACCAACGCTTCTAAGGCTGAGATGGCATTTTTTTCATCCACTTTCAGTTGAACCTTCAAATCTTCCAAGTTATTGAACTTAATGTCACTTCTTAAAAACTTCAAAATGTGAATTCTGATTGTTTTGTCGTAAATGTTTTGATCAAAATCAAAAATATTAATTTCAATACTCACATTGGAATGATTGGTCACGGTAGGTCGTTTACCTATGTACATCATACCTTCAAAAGGCATCTCATCTATCTCAATGGTGACAGCATATACGCCTTCTCTAGGGACTAATTTCTCTTTTTCGTCAATCTGTAAATTTGCTGTGGGATATCCAAGTTTACTTCCCAACTTGTCTCCATGTACCACCTTCCCCGTTAATATATATGGTTGATTCAAAAATAAATTGGCTTCTTGGATATCACCTGACAATAAGGCGTTTCTTATTTTGGTACTGCTGA
Organism: Chitinophagales bacterium; assembly: GCA_038219375.1. Classification (GTDB taxonomy): domain Bacteria; phylum Bacteroidota; class Bacteroidia; order Chitinophagales; family Saprospiraceae; genus OLB9. Next base: position 2,627 of record JBBRJL010000438.1, read on the forward strand.
TGGTGATATCGTCAATTTCTTGTTTAGGAATCTCGATGACTTTAAATCCATTTGATTGTTCATATTCTTTCAGTAATTCAATATTTCCACCTCTGTTCAGACCAAATCTGTGGTCATACCCAATGACAACATATTTTGGATTAAAACAAGCAATAATGAAGTTTTCGATGTACTCTCGAGGCGCTTGTCTCGAAAACTCAAAAGAAAAAGGAATGACTACAACGTTTTTTATACCAAATCCCCTCAGAAGATCTAACTTTTCGTCCAAAGTATTCAAAATACTCAGTTCCTGTCCGCTAGGATCAACTATCTGACGTGGATGAGGGTAGAAAGTGATCACGATACTCTCTCCATCCAACTCATCTGCTAGAGACTTGAGCCTTGTCAAAATCTTCTGATGTCCAGTGTGTACGCCATCAAAAGAGCCAATAGTTATGACGGCATTTTTAAAGTGGGGGAGCTCTTTAATATTTCTGAATATGTTCATGCAAATAAATAGATTTTTTTATCGATATCTATTAACTGCCGCAAAAATAAGAATCTTAAGGATAATAATTGATTTGTTTTGGTAT
>JBBRJL010000439.1:0-3187 GCA_038219375.1 Chitinophagales bacterium
TCCACCTCCCGTGATAGGAGAAAGGTCATTGCCTTCTATTTTGATAGGACGCCCTTCTCTAGTCTTCACTAATATGGGACAATAGTCTCCTCCATTTACAAAAGTAGATGCATAATAATTTGCAATACCTGGTACAATAGTATCAGGTTTTACGACATAAGGGATAGCCCGTCTGATCGGAATATCACAACCTGCTGCAATGGTAGCTGCTCCTACACTAAACCCGAGAAACTTAAGAAAGTCTCTTCTGTTACCTGACAATGAAGCTGGCATATCTGAGTATGATACCGATTCGTCAGTAAATTCCTTATTAGCTATCGCTAAGAATTCGGCATCTTGTGTTAGGTCTTTTTGCCCTATCCAAATATTATCTTTCTGATTTTTCATGAATATATTAAGATTAATATTTTCTAAAATATGATTATAAAAATAAGGTAATTAGTAATGACATTTTTGACATTCCAAACCTCCTATATCGGATACCGTTACTTTATCTCTTTTCCCTGCTGCCATCTCTTCGTGATATTGTGTATAATTAGCATAATAAGGATTGTCCTTAAACTTTACTTCTGTTTGTCTGTGACAATTGATACACCATCCCATAGATAATGGTGAAGCTTGCTTGACGACTTCCATTTCCTCTACTTTACCATGACATGTTTGGCACTCTACTTTACCCACGGTCACGTGTTGAGCGTGATTGAAATAAGCATGATCAGGTAGGTTGTGGATTCTTGTCCACTCTATTGGGCCTTGCACTTTCTTTTTCACCTCGTTCGTTAATGACTTTTTGATATCAGCCCATTGCTGTTCAACTATATTTTCGCCATCTTTATTTAGCGCTGCGAGTTCTTTTGCTTTTACGTATTCGTCACCAATCCATTTTGCATAGATTGCTTTGATTTCATCTTCTGTTTTACTATCGTAATTTTCGATATAAGTATTCGTCGTTGGGTCGTAACCCGTTGATACGAATATTTTTGTTAATTCGGCAGTACCGTATTGAGAGCCTACTTTGATTGCTCTGTGACAGTTCATACAGGTATTTGCTGCTGGAATACCAGAGTGTTTTGATCTACGTGCGCTATCATGGCAGTACTGGCAATCAATTTTATTAACACCAGCATGTGTCACGTGTGAAAACTTGATCGGTTGATCTGGCTGGTATCCTTCCTGACGACCCAATGCTGTGGCTTTATTTACAGTCGTGTAAGCTCCTAGAATAACAAGTGTAAATAGAAGGAAGGTAACCACACCTTTTGAAGATAAGATCTGAGCGATGGTTTTCTTTTCGACATACTCTCCTTCTTTGGCAGCGGCAATCTGATTAAGATTTGAAATGATTTTGGTCAAAAGCAAGGCCAAAATTGCTAGCACCGCTGCAATAATCAAATAAAGTGGAAGATTACTCTTTTCTTCTACTGGTCCAGTTGCTGTCGTGGCTGCCACAGCCGGTTTTGCACCATATGTACCATCATAAATACCATTAATGTATGCAAGAAGGTTTCCAATCTCATCATCTGTAAGATTAGGAAAGGCTGTCATGGCAGCTTTGTTGTACTGATTGTAAATCTCAACCGCTCTAGGATGCTTTTTTTGAACCATCGCTTGAGAGTTTCTTATCCATGCGTAAAGTGCCACGTCATCGCCCCACCTTGCCTGAGATCCACCCAGTCCAGGACCCGTAGCTGCAGTTCGCATGTCTTTACTGTGACAAGCTGCACAATAATTTTTAAATAACTCCTTCCCTGTATCAGGATTTGCCTGAGCTGACATTCCAACGCTTAAAAACGCAATGAAAATGGTTATTATCGACTTGATTATGAGATGCTTATAAATCATCATGGGTTTATCCTTATTAGTGTTGAATTTAATCAACGTAATTGTAATAAAAATGTAAAATTTTAAAACTGCCACAAAAGTAAAACACTGGAAGATTAATAACAATTTTTACTATATGTTTATAATTATTTAGAAATTGTCTAAATAATTTAAAGAAATATTAACACACTTAAATGGACACTTCTGCCTTGATATGCGGGTCGGGATGGTAATCTTTCAACACAAAGTCTTCAAATTTAAATTCAAATATCGACTTCACATCAGCGTTTATCTCCATAACTGGAAGACTTTTGGGTGTTCGAGTCAATTGTAAATTTGCTTGCTCTATGTGGTTATTATATAAATGTACATCGCCAAAGGTATGCACAAACTCCCCATATCCCAATCCACATACTTGAGCAACCATCATAGTCAGCAATGCGTATGAAGCTATATTAAAAGGAACGCCTAGGAATGTATCAGCTGATCTTTGGTACAACTGACAGGACAACTTGCCCTCTGCGACATAAAACTGAAATAAACAATGACATGGAGTAAGGGCCATCTTGTCCAAATCTCCGACATTCCAAGCATTGACGATCATACGTCGGGAGTCGGGATTGGTCTTGATGGTATGAATGAGGTTGGAAATCTGATCTATAGTACTGCCATCAGGTGTAGTCCATGATCGCCATTGTTTACCATAGACAGGGCCTAAGTCACCATTTTCGTCTGCCCATTCATTCCAAATTCGTACACCATTGTCTGTCAGATACTTAATATTTGTATCGCCATTTAGAAACCACAATAACTCATAAATAATAGACTTCAAATGCAACTTCTTGGTAGTTATCATAGGAAAACCTTCATTTAGATCAAAACGCATTTGATAACCGAAAACACTAATAGTTCCAGTACCAGTACGGTCTGCTTTTAGGGTTCCATGATCTAATATATGTCTTAGTAAGTCATGATATTGGCGCATATTTCAAATTAATATCTCGCAAAGATATTAAGAAAATTTAATATCCATAGCGTTTAAAATGATTAATACGTAAGTCATTATCTTTTTACCTTGATTACGATTTATCGAAATTTTGGAATTTAAGGATTCTCTAATATCGTTTTATTAGTTTTTAAAGGTAACTATTCAGGTATAACCCCGAATGGGGTGAAATATTAGTAACCACGGATGTAAATCCGTGGTGAAAATGGAAAACTACCTAATTTTGGTAGTGTTTTTGCCTGAAAGTTGCAAAAATTGTGCGTGTCTGCCTTTGGCATGGAAAAAATGACTTTAGTCCTACATTCACCTGAATAGTTACTTTCAAAGTATCAATTTCAGATAACAAATCATGGAATTGTA
>JBBRJL010000440.1:0-3186 GCA_038219375.1 Chitinophagales bacterium
CCGAAGTGGGGAACAAAGCTAAATTTTTATTCTCAAACTTTTACCTTTTAAGTCAAATTTGCTACATTTTGCGAGTAATCGATCTAGTATTGCGTCAGCAATGGTTGGTTCATTTATAAAAGTGTACCAGTGTTCTATGGGGGCTGAACCACACTGCCAATGCATTAAGCCCGCCATTCTTGAGTGAATATTGCGTATCATTCACCTCCTGATAAAACTCGGCCTGAAGCGCAAACACATGTACAATAGTCGCCAAAGCTGGCGGATCAGTATGAATCTTTACTTCTGTTTTGATATAAAATTCATATTCTACCATAAAGAAATATTTCAGATGGCTCAAATATATATCATCTATGGAATACTTCAGCTTTAGAAAATCAGCTATCCTATTTCTAAAAGCTTTGTACCTTCCCAAAGTAATTTTGCCAATGTCTATTTCGATAAGCTTTTCCGCATTTAAGTTAAAGATGTCACAGACTTCAAGGAGCTTTTTACGTTAATCTATTTCTTTATTTGTGTGTTTGGCTCTGAGCATGTCAACGGTGATATCTATTTCTTTCAATTTGTAATCATTGTAAACTCTTAGAGTATCCAATTTAATCTTTTCAAAATACTCATTGATTGAATTGGCGAGCGCAGAATTTCCTTTTACCCTTCCTAATTGCTCATCCCAATTTTTAATATCAACAGTTTGATCAGTAGATATCCCAGTCCTTTTATCATCTAAAAACAATTGTAGATAGATGGGAACTTGGTCATTCTGAATTCTGTCCCTTCGTACCATAAAGGTTACTTTTAAAAAATCTAACTTTTTCATTTGTATTGCATAGTTATAAACCGTGAAAAAATACTTTTCTGTTTCCATGCAGCTTAAAATATCTGAAGAATTAAAGCAAAAATACCATTTGCGACAGCTTTTTTGACATATACGACTGTCGCATATGTGTCGCAAATGATCATATATTTTGGTACCTGTCGCAGTATTGTCGCATAATATCCGTACCAAAAAACATCAAAATAGTAATATATTTATTCATAACTCCTTGAAAAACAAATGCCAAACAAGAAATTAATCTTATTTGGCATTCATAAACGTGATCTCGACAGGATTCGAACCTGTGACCCACAGATTAGAAATCTGTTGCTCTATCCAGCTGAGCTACGAAACCGTAGATATCTGATTTCTTCAAATCGGGTGCAAATGTATAGCTTTTTTTGTAATATTGCAATTCTATTTCATTTTTTTCTAAAAAAATATACGTATGAGCCCTGATGCAGTCCACATTGATGCCCAATGGCGTGAAGCGCTAAGGTCACAGTTTGAGTCTTCTTACTTTGACGAACTATCGAAGTCTCTAAAAAATGCTGCGTCAGAAGGAAAGGTCATTTTCCCACCTAGTGATTTGATATTTAATGCTTATAACACAACGCCGCCACAAGAAGTAAAAATCGTGATCATTGGTCAAGATCCTTATCATAATACAGACGAAGCTATGGGACTTAGTTTTTCAGTGCCTAAAGGGAAAGCCATCCCACCATCTCTTAAAAATATTTACAAAGAACTAAAATCTGACATCAATTTTGAACCACCTAATCATGGCGATCTTACTCCTTGGGCAGTACAAGGTGTTTTCCTTCTCAATGCTATACTTACTGTCGAAAAAAATCAAGCTGGCTCACACAAAGATCTTGGATGGAAACATTTTACTGATGCTACCATCTCATATCTTTCAGAACAAAAAGATAATCTTGTTTTTATGTTATGGGGAAATTTCGCTAAAAAAAAAGGAGCGCTCATTGATAGAACGAGACATCTAGTGCTCGAATCTGCACATCCATCTCCACTTGCAGGAAATGCATTTCAAGGATGCCATCATTTCTCAAAAGCCAATGATTATTTGAAAGTTCAGAATATTAGTCCTATAGATTGGCAACTCTGAATACTGATTTTAAGTTATAATGAAATATAATTTACCTAATAATACATGATCGAAAATGAATAAATATATTAATTCAGTTGCCGTTGTTGGAATTTTTGCAGTTGCTATAGGAGCTTTCGGAGCGCATGGTATTGAGCCACATCTTGATGCCAAACAAATTGCAACTTTTAAGACAGCTTCCATGTATCATTATCTACATCTTTTAGCAATGATGGTTATCGCATTTCAGCTAAAGGAAAATGACAAAGTATTAAAAACTAGCTTTTGGGCATTCCTGATTGGGATTGCTTTATTTTCAGGATCACTTTACTTGCTCAGCACTAAGCACTTAATCGGTGGTGATGTATGGAATTTCCTAGGACCTATCACACCTTTAGGTGGACTTGTATTTATTATCGGATGGGCAAACCTGATTAGATATCGCCCAATTTAAGGGTTGTTTTTGGGTTTCTGGTTGAATTGTTTTGGTTTGCTTGCGCTGGGTTTGTTTGAATTTGATCTACTCGAATTTGGTTTACCAGCATTTGATCTGCCATTATTAGGTCTGAAACCAAATGTTTTTTTGCTTCGTACTAAACTCCATTCGGGACTAATACCTATGTGTTCTGGCAAATTTATTTTAGTTATGGTCGCCCCAATCAATTTTTCGATATCTGCAAATTTCAACATCTCCTCCGAATTAATTAGTGTTATAGCTACTCCAGTCGCTTCTGCCCTACCCGTTCGTCCTATTCTATGAATATAATCTTCCGCATCACCGGGTACATTATAATTGATCACAAGATCTATGTCTTTTATGTCAATGCCTCTCGCAAGAACGTCAGTTGCTACAATGACTCTTGTTTTTCTTGATCTGAACCTATTCAATACTTCTTCGCGTTCTTTTTGCTCTAGATCTGATGAAATACCTTCTACAGAATATCCCTTGCCACTAAGGCTACGTACGACATCATTGACGCTTTTTTTAGTCGAAGAAAAAACTATTATACTTTCAAAATTTGGCTTATCCTTTATCAAATCATTGATTAGTGCTGCTTTATGGACATCATTTACAAGGTAAGAGGCTTGAAGTACACCCGCAGAAGGCTTCGAGAGCTCTATAGTAACTTCGAATGGATCTACTAAATTTTGTTTGGCCAAATCACGCATTTTGACAGGCATAGTAGCGCTAAACATTAAGGTCTGACGATTTTTAGGCAGTGCTTCTATTATTTTTTTGATATCATCGTAAAATCCCATATCAAGC
>JBBRJL010000441.1:0-3173 GCA_038219375.1 Chitinophagales bacterium
TGTTAAAACCCTATAAAGAATAGACATCTTACTATGGAGTGCTGTGTATTTCTCATTACTTTCTTGGAGTCTTGCTGCCTTCCTGCTTGACAATAACATAGCACTCTCGTTTCCTTGTTCTTTGGCTTTTCTCGCAATGGCCATATTGTTATTTATCTCCTTATTGTTTTCTTCAACAATGGTGATTAGCTTCCTCATTTGCCCCTTAAGTCCACCTATTTGAGTGCCCATCTTGGTAAGATTGTCTTGAAGATCACTAATATAATTTTTTAAAATCCCTATCGGATCAATTGTTACAAAGACACCTGTGATCCATCTCATCACACTTTTGTACATGTAAGAAACAAGCGTTCTCCATTTTGGATCTAATACCATATATATGATTGCACCCAACACCGCTAGTAACGCCACTATACCAATGGTGTTAGTAAGCATTCCCAATATTACTCCACTAAATTTAAATAATAGATAACCAATTGCACCCAATATACCTATTAAAAAAACGCTACCTGTCGTTCCTTCAGGTTTTTGCCAAAATGATTTTGGTTTGAATTCTGTGTTTGGAAAGTTTGCCATATCTATTTGTTTGTTATGATTGTAAAGTTAAACTATTTTTCTAATATTTGACTAAAATATAAATTAAAATTTACAAAACCCTATTGTACAATAGGCCATCTTCTTCTATTTCCTTAAAAAGAACATCAAAAGTTGATTTAAAATTATCTCGTGTCTCTTCGATTTTCAATTTTGAGCTATTAGCGCTTTCTTCTAATGATTGAATCTCTGTTGCTATTAAGGTTTGTTCATTTTCTATTTGCACCATTTTCCTTTTATTTTCCTCAATACGTTCTTGAAGCCTTTTAATCTCCATGGACTTGGCATCAATATTGGTGGCTATTTGGTTTTTTAACGCAAGGGCAAACTGTTCTTTTTCTTTGTTCAGCACATTTTTATAATGTTGGACCGTAAGCATTAACTTATCTTTGGTCACTCCCATGGTAGATGCTGTGATAAATGCACTTTTAGCAGCAGTGCTCTCATCCATTCCCATTGCAATGAGCCCTTTGTATGATTGTTTGAACTTGATATAATCAAATTCTTTTTGCTGACCGTCTTTAATGGCTGTCAGCAACTTCATCAACACCTTATCATTCATAACGTCCGAGACTACAAAAAGATCTTTCAGATTAATTGTCATTCTATATTTTAAGTTTGTGCAAATGTAAACCCATTATTCATTTCCATTATTAAATTTTCGATAAATCCAAGGCGTAATACTACCAAATTCATATTCTATTCTGATTTATCTGGTACATATTCATAATGTTGGTCCAAAAACGTCTCATACATCTCTGCATGTTTGGGATTTTGATCATCAAATGGTTTGTCATATTTATGATCTAGTGTCCTTTGTCTTGATGCTTCAAATAAAGTTACTGCACAAGCCACTGAAATATTAAGGCTTTGGACCATACCATGCTGTGGAATGATAAAGTTACCATCAAGATATTTTAATGCATTTTCTGAAATACCTCTCTGCTCATTCCCAAAAACCAATGCGACTGCTTCATTCATATTCAATTCAAACAATGAAACCGAATCAGTGTCCAGATGAGTACCGTAAATTTTGTTATACTGCTTACGTACATCAGCAAAACATGTCTCTAGGTCATTATAAAAATGTGCTTTAACCCATTTTTTAGCACCTGAAGCACTATTATTTCCTATATATTTACGGCTCCTATTTCTATTTTCATCCGTATAAACAATATAAATTTCACTAATTCCTACGGCATCACAAGACCTCATCACTGCACCAATATTGTGTGGATCGTTAACGTTTTCAAGTATTACCGTAAGATTACATTGCCTTTTTGCAATCGTTGAACGAAATTTTTGTTCTCTTTCTTTTGTGATAGGTCGCTGCATTGGCATTAATTTCTCCTATGGAATTTTGTTCCCCTAAATTCTATAATATCGAGATGTTTATTTTCATAATAGTCGAAAGCATCAGGATCGTTTGATGTAGGCGAATCTTCAGACTTTGCCTTTTTTATATCATATGTACTTTGCATGTATGTGGTGGCTTCATCTTCCAAATAATTTTGGAAACCCAACCCGTACTTCCACATATTTCTACCTATATATAACATCAAGTCATATCCTTTAATGGCTTCTGTTGACGGAATTTCACCATATATATCTAGAAAATCACGTCTGAATGCTCGAATATCTGCTTGATTTTCATCTACAAAATCAGACATAACCATTCTCATTTGTAATGCATGATAATAATCAAACTCAATTTTTTCGGATTCAAATAGCATTGGCATACCATATACTATGATTTGCTTGGTTCCTTTTTCTGCCATCAATCTTCTCAGGCAAGAATAAACGAAGCTTTCATCAGTGTATGAATAATTTGGCAAAATAATGGCCTTCACTTTTGGATTTTTAAACAACCTATTGAATGCTGTAGGGCCCATAGACAGACTATCATCCGTAACATAATATGGCGTATAAAAATCCTTTGTATTCTTATCTAATTGAGCTGCCGCATCTTGAAAATAAGAAATCCAAGAGTTTGTTTCTTTATTGTTTTTTCCAACAATATAGACTTCTCCTTTCTTAAATTCCGAAACAGTACTGTGGGCTAGTTTCAAAAAATGCTCTTTGAGATTCGGTTTCATCTGAATGTAGTAAGGGTTTTCATTGGTGATCTTAGTGCTTGTCTGCCAAGGTGAGACCAAGGGAATTCTTTTTTCTTTACACAATTCAGCGAATAACTTCACATCATCTCGGTCAAATGGGCCTATAATAAGATCTGTATCTTCATTTACAATGTCACTGGACTTATCTTTTAATGGTTTGATGCCTTCTTCTGTATCTATGACTTCAACAGTAAATTTTAGTCCTTCATCATCCAATATCTCCAACGCTATCATCACACCTGCATAGAAATGTACAAATCTTGACTGTGACAATTCATTTGGACTATAACCATCTGAATTGAGTGGAATCAACATTTTGATATTATAAGAATCCTTCAGTAATAAACCACCTTTATTTGTCGGTTTTGATTTATCTTTGACCACGATGGGTGGCTTAGGACTTTTCGGATATTTCAATTCTGTAGTATCAATCTTTACCTTGACTTTTGGTGGCTCACTAGT
>JBBRJL010000442.1:0-3168 GCA_038219375.1 Chitinophagales bacterium
ACTTCGATTTCTGTTTTTTCTAGTCTATCTATCTCTGCATAAATATTCTCTAAACTAGCTCTATCTACCGCTCTGAAATATTTGCCATCTGTCATCTTTGCAATAGACTCTAGTAAGGCCACATCTATTTCTACTTTTGCCATCGCATACATGTACTGACCGTCGCTTCTCCTATTGACCGGCGATAATGCTTGTCCCATCGTACCTACAGCAATGGTATAGACTTTCACATCAAATTCTCTAGCTATCTCGGCAGCTGTATTCGGATTTATGTATCCAGCATTATTGACACCATCCGTTAATAAAATAATAATCTTGGACTTCGCATCACTATCTTTAAGTCTATTGACGGCTGTGGCTAGTCCCATTCCTATAGCTGTTCCGTCCTGCAACATGCCTACTTCTAGACTACCTAAAAAATCAAGTAAAATATTGTGGTCTGTCGTCAATGGACATTGTGTAAAACTCTCACCAGAAAACACCACCAACCCTATCCTATCATGTACCCTTTTCTCTACAAATTCTTTTGCGACCAACTTGCTTACTTCCAATCTATCAGGGTCAAAATCCTTTGACAGCATACTACTTGATAAATCTATGACCATCATGATATCTATACCTTCCGCTTTGACTTTTTCTTCTTTTAGACTTAACTGCGGCCTAGCAAGTGCTATGATAAAAAGTACAATGGATATAATTTTTAAAACCGGTAAGTAGGGATACACTTTTTCTTTCCAACCTTTACTTATACCAATGCCATTAAGATTGGACATCATCAATGTGGAATCAGATATTTTTTTTCCATAATATTGCCAATATACCAATAACGGAACGACTAATAAAGCCGAAAACCACCATGGTGAAGCAAAATGAAGATTTGTCATATAATCTATCATGCCGACATCATTTTGGTTTTTTCAACAAAATCAATGGCCATTGTCATAAACCTACTATGGACATCTTCTTCTGGAATGGCTTTGGCAAACTTCACTAAATCTGCTATCTGCAAGATGTCTCTTAATACGCTTGTGTGTTTCTGGTCAAAATCCAAATTACTCAAAGCCGCTGATATTTCATCTGTCGTCATTTCTGGTGCTGCAATATGATATCTGTCTTCGAGGTATTGACGTATGATACCCGTAAGTTGTGACTGATATTCTTTGACTTGACCATTTTGCCACAATTTTTGTTGGTTCAAGACAGCAAGAGCATTAAGTGCTTTTTCATGTGGTAGAACAATGACTGGAATTTCTTCCATGACTACGGTTTCAGCTTTGTTTTTGTTTTTATAAAAGTAATAACCTACTAGCACCATCAAAATCAATCCACCCAAAATATAAAGATAAATCAAATAATCTGAAAAATCGGCTTCTTCTCGAATGATATCTTTTATAGGATTGATCGTCATGCTATCTTGATTCATTACGCTGTTGGGCAAAGTCACGATCAAAGTTGGGTTAACGGTTGACAAAACATCTGTTTCTGAATCCGAAAGAAGAATAGGTGCAGGAATTACAAAAGTCCCCATGTTGTAGATGGACAATTTTATAGTATTGGTAATGACTTGTTTGCCATTTTCGTTTGTAATATCTAGTTTGGATGCGTCTATTGGTTGGCGGATGTCTGAGTGTTTCCACGTGCCAAAATCCAAGATATCTGTATCAGCAAATTTATCAAGAAAAACAGTATCTGAAAGGTATATTTTATTTTCAATCTCAACGTAAGGCGACAAATCAATTCCTTTGATCACCACATTAGGTGGAATTATCATTCTGATCTCTACGTCGATCACATCTCCTATTTGCGTAGAATCCTGAGTGATTTTGACGGAAGATATAACCTGGCAAAACGCCAAATTCACACTTACGACCATCCATAAGAGGAATAAACATTTGTATAAGAATCTTAATTTTGACTTATTTATGTTCATCATCGTTTAGCTCTACGTTTGAAAAATACTTGCATAGCTTTTATATAATCTTCTTCGGTAGATATGCTGATAGTATCTGATTTAGCTAGGGCAAAATCTTTTTGGAATCGCTCTTGATTGGCTGTAAAGTATGCTGCATAATTATTTCGGAGTGTGGCATCACTTGTATCTATTAATCTTCGTTGCCCTGTTTCAGCATCTTCGACGTGCAAAAGTCCTACGTCGGGTAGTTGCCTTTCACGATCATCAAAAATATGTACCCCTATGATATCATGTCTTTTGGCAGCAATGGTCAAGGCTTGTTGGTAACTATCTGCCATAAAATCAGATAGGACAAAGACGATTGATCTTTTTTTCTCTATATTATTGAGGTAAATCAATGCTTCCGAAAGATTGGTTCCACTTTTTTCTGGTGTAAGATTTAACAATTCGCGGATGATACGTAGTATATTTTGTTTACCTTTTTTGGGTGGGAGATATTTTTCGATATGATCAGAAAACATGATGGCGCCTACCTTATCATTGTTAGTAATGGCTGAAAAAGCAATGACGGCAGCAAGTTCTATCATCATATCACTCTTAAACCTAGACGAAACACCAAAAAAAGATGAGGCGGAAACATCTATCAGCAACATCACGGTAAGTTCTCGCTCTTCTTCAAATATTTTGACATGTGGCCCACCTGTACGCGCAGTCACATTCCAATCGATATTGCGCACATCATCCCCATATTGATAATCACGTACTTCACTAAAGGACATTCCTCTACCTTTGAATGCTGAGTGATATTCTCCAGAAAATATCTGTTTGGTCAGACCTTTGGTCTTTATTTCGAGTTTACGTACTTTTTTGAGAAGCTCTGCTGTATCCATCATTTTTCTAAGAGTTCTTTAATAATACTACGATTTTTGAGATTTACCGTCAATTCTTTGTATGGAATAATGAGCTCTTTTTCGCCGTAAATGGTGCTAAAGTCTGTCTTAAAACAAATACCCGTGTCTTTGAGCGTTACATAATTGAACTTCTGAGTTTCCACCCAATTTTTGGATTCTGGTTTCCACTTTACTTCTTTCTTTTTTGCTGGAATGACTTGTTTAAAATAATCTTTGCTATCAAACTCATCATTAAAAAGTGCTTGTAATTCTATTTCTTTACTATTCTTCAAATCATAAATAAAAGGTACTTTTTCCGTATTGGGCTGTTGCGATGATTGCATATAAATAGTGCCACTGATGACA
>JBBRJL010000443.1:0-3167 GCA_038219375.1 Chitinophagales bacterium
TTATATTGGTTACCAAAATATATTTTGGAGTAAGTTTAGTTTGGCAGGTCATCAACTTTTAGGTGGCGGTGTTGAGCTAACCCCAGGTAAGTTTAGATTGGGATTTGTAAGTGGGAGGTATCAGAGGGCTACTGGTATAGACACGACAAGATCACAAAATTATATTCCTGCATACAAACGTACAGGCTATGCTGCCAAAGTTGGCTATGGTACGGAGTCCACATTCGTAGATTTGATTTATATGAGATCCAAGGATGATGACACTAGCCTTCCTTCATTCTATGTAGATAGTGTAGTCTATGTTCAGCCTGGAGAAAATACAGTATTTGCACTGAAGACAATGATCAAAGTATCATCCTTTATGAATGTATATGGTGACGCTGCATTGAGTATCTATAACCGTAATGTTAATGCACAAGAAGTGACTGTTGACTCGTCTTGGAGTAAGATAGCGAGCATAGGAGGAACACAGACCATTGCTACCCAAGTATATTTCGCTGTGGAAGGTGGTGCCAATTTTAATTTCAGTGGGCACAATCTCAGTTTGTTTTATAAGCGAATAGCTCCAGATTATAGAAGTATGGGGGCGTATTTTATTGAGAACGATATCAATGCATATGGTATGAGACATGGATTTTCAATGTTGAAAAATAAAGTAAATCTGAATTATGGTTTGAGTATTTTCAGTGATAATCTATTAAATAAAAAACCGGTGACTACCTTCAGGTACCAGCCTAATGTCAATTTGTCTATCAATCCATCAAGTTATTGGGGTATTGATGCCACTTGGATGGACCTCTATACAAAACAAGAAGACGGGTTCACTGCGATAAATGACACTATAATTATGCAAAACAGAAATCCTGGATTTACCATCAGCCCTAGGGTCAACTGGGGAAATACCAATTTGTACCACATGATAGTAGGTAGTTACCTCAATATGCGAATGATAGATAATAATGCTTTTACAGCCATTTATATGGAATACGCTGCCGAAATCACCAATTTGATGTACAGTTTATCACTATTGAAAAGTCAGGCTGCTTTTAATCTAAGTGTTAATAGGACAAAAAATACTACTGCTTCATTTACCGAAACTGGTCTCGGTGGTAGTCTAGGCTACAATCAAGGGTGGCTCGAAGGCAAAGTAAATATAAACGCTACTTTGGCATTACAATTAAGTGACGTAAATACCAATTATTCCTTCAATCTTGGAGGTAACTATACGATGAAAAAACGACATAATTTGGGTGCCAATATATTCTTTCTAAATAACAAGTCAGATAATATAAATAGTCAAAATTTCACAGAATTAACCGGAGTTTTCAGATATACCATAAATTTTTAAATCATGACAAGAATAACCAAAAAGTTATCTATTCTTTTTTGCAGCTTCTTCTTTGTGACTACGATGTTCAGTCAGCTCGTAGTTCAAACGACAGTTTTGCCATCATATTCACCATATCTTTCAGACTATATATCTTATAGTAATAAAGTTATTGTGATGATCACCAATCCTACACCTACCCCAAGAACCATCAAGTTGCTTGGCTCAATAACAGGCAATGGGATTTCGATCAGCATACCTAATACTTTTATTCCACCAGCACCTATTATTATCCCATCTTCTGGGACAATACAATTGACAAGTAATCAGATATCACCTTATTATAATACGGCCAATCTATTATTGCAAGGTATTACAGAAAGCCAATTGGTCAATGGCAATGGCTTACCTGAAGGGAATTATAGGTTTTGTTACTATGCCGCTGACTATGCAACAGGAGCGCCATTAAGTAATCAGAATGGCGGATGTGCTAGTGTGGTGATCACACATCATGAACCACCTTTTTTACTCCAGCCGATGTGCGATAAGGAAGTCAAGCCTAAAACACCACAAAATTTGTTGTTTACATGGACAGTACCTGCTGGCGCCAATCCTATCGATATAGAGTACGAACTTACGATGGTAGAATTACTCCAAGGTCAGAATTCCAATCAAGCCCTTGATGCTGCCACCGAACCCATTTTTTTTAGAAAAACCGTGAGTGTATCTACCTACATGTACACACAGATAGACCCAAATCTTCAGATAGGTAGAAAATATGCGTGGAGAGTTCGTGCCAAACCAAAACCAGGCAAAAATGCCAATTTTAAAAATAACGGGATATCTGCTGCCTGCACATTTAATTATACGCTTGGTCTTTCACCTGGTGGCGGCGGTGGAGGGAATCAAAACCCAAATGCAGACCCAAATCTTCCCAATGACGATAATGCTTGTTTTGCATCATGTGACATTGCAGAGCCACAGAATAAATCGCCTTACTCACCTGCGATAGATGATAATATTTCTATAGGTAAATTTGTGATGAAAATCCAAACTATAAATGGTGGCAATGGTACAGGCCAAATAGCGATACCATTTTTGAAAACAAAAGTATTGGTGGATTTTAGTAATTTACAAGTGAATACCGATCTTCAGGCCTTCGGTACTACCAAGGCTGTAGCAAGAATTGAAGGCAATAACCTACTAGACCAAGCCATCGCCAATGATCAAAATGGCGTCATCCAAATGACCCGTGAAAAATACAATAGCATTCATAATTATGTAAATCAGGCACAAAAACTAGTTAGTCAATTTAATCCTGATATGCCTGCTGTCGGTGTGCCGTTTGGTTTTGATAATAATGGAATGAATCTCCAGATCGTAGGTTTGATATTCACACCTACCAAAGGATATATGAATGCCATTTTCGGATATGATATGGCTGATTGGTTTGGCAATGATTTTGTAGATTTCTCACAAAAAGGTATCTGTATCAGACCTAATGGATTCGGTGTACAGCCTAAGTTTTCATTGACAAATGATAAGACTATTAATTTGAGCGAACACGTAGACCTAAAGTTTCTAAAAGGAAATAATACCTACCTAGAACTCGATTGTGAAGGTATCAAAACAGTAAAAATTGCAGGCGAATACCTGATCTCCAGAGCTAAATTACTTCCTGTTGAAAATGACAATATCGTACAAGGTAACACAAGAGTCAAAGTGCCTTTTTCTGTTCTTCTATCTGAAGGAGGAAACTGGATCTTTAATACAGCTATGCAGCCTGCTACATTTACAATACCTGATGCGCAGGATTTCAGATTTACAGCTGGTGAGATTA
>JBBRJL010000444.1:0-3155 GCA_038219375.1 Chitinophagales bacterium
AATGAGCGAATATGGTCGGATGCATCTTTAAAAGTGCAAAACTATGAATTTTTAATATTTATTACGAAAAAATATCATATTTATAGTAAATCAGTTTTACAAATTAACTTTCAGCTTAGCATTTATGCCATTATTCTGAGCCATTGATGACGTATTTTGCAGCTTATTGCAACGAAATATTTAGTGCCTATAACAAATCCGGCCTCTTTTCGGTAGTGATTCTCAATGCTTCTTCATACCGCCATTCATCTATTTTTCTTTCATGACCTGACAACAGTATTTCTGGTACTTTGTAACCTTTAAAATCTGCAGGTCTAGTAAATACAGGTGGTGCCAACAAGTTATCTTGAAATGAATCTGTCAATGCACTAGTTTCATCATTCAGTACGCCAGGTATTAATCTACCTATTGCATCTACAACAACTGCTGCTGCCAATTCTCCACCTGACAACACAAAGTCTCCTATGGACAATTCCATCGTCACATGCATATCTCGAATGCGCTGATCAATACCTTTATAGTGTCCACAAATAATCATTAAATTTTCAAAGCACGATAATCTGTTGGCTATTTTCTGATTAAAAGTGATGCCATCTGGTGTCATATAAATTACATGGTCGTAGCTGCGAAGTGATTTTAATTCTGAAATACAAGTATCAAGCGGCTCGCACATCATCACCATACCTGCACCACCACCAAACTGATAGTCATCTACCTGATTATGAATACCAAGTCCGTACGCCCTTAGTTGAATGACATTAATATTTAGCAAACCTTTGTCTCCCGCCCGTTTCATGATGGAATGCTCAAATGGACTTCTGAGTAATTCAGGTACAACAGTGATGATGTCAATATGCATAAATATATCTTTAACCTCAATATGCTAAAAAAAGAGTCCGAATTTTATATATTTCAACATAAATTCGGACCAAAATCTTAAAACTCCAGACGTTTGCTATTATTCGTTAATCCCCAATAATTCTACCTCAAAAATAAGCGTTGCATAAGGTGGAATACTACCCCCAGCGCCACGTTCACCATATGCCAATTCGTAGGGTATAAAAAACTTAAACTTATCTCCCACAGACATGAGCTGCAGACCTTCCGTCCATCCTTTGATCACTTGGTTTAGCCCGAAAGATATAGGTTCACCACGATCTACCGAACTATCAAATACTTTCCCATTTATGAGCATTCCGTGGTAATGCGTTTTAACTTTGTCAGTGGCTTTAGGCCTAACTGTACCATTACCTTTTCTCATAACTTGGTATTGCAATCCACTAGGTGTGGAAGTGACTTCAGGTTTTTTAGCATTTTCAGCCAAAAAGTCTTTACCTTCTTTTGATTTAGCGCCAACAAGGTATGCATTAAATAATTTTTCGGCTGCAGTTGTTTCGATTTCCAACTTATTACCTGACATTACATCTTTCACAGCTTTGTTAAGAAGCTCAATATCAAGGTCTTTGACACCTTGCTTTTTGAGAGATTCTGCTAGTGTTACACCACCTGCGTATGAAATACTATCCAATCTATTGGTCAAAACCTGAGCCAAAGCTAAGGAAGAGAAAAACAAGAAAAAACAAGCCAGCAAACCGAATATTTTCATTTTTTGATTACTTAATATTAGAAAATAAATGCAAACAAAATATTATTTCTTCAATTCAGCATAATACTTATAGAAATAAGGTATCGTTTCTATGCCTTTATAAAAATTGAAGACACCATAATGCTCATTTGGAGAGTGTATATCGTCCGAATCCAAACCAAAACCCATCAAAACAGTCTTTACATCTAGCACTTTTTCAAATAAAGCTACGATAGGGATACTACCTCCACCTCTCACAGGAATCGGCTCTTTTCCATAAGTCTCGAGCATAGCTTTGGAAGCTGCTTTGTACTCGGGTGTATCTGATGGTGTTACTGCAGCTTCTCCACCATGATGTGGTCTCACTTCTACTTTGACAGAAGGTGGTGCAATACTTACAAAATAATCCTTAAATAACTTAGTGATCACATCGCTTTTCTGATTTGGTACCAATCTCATACTGATTTTGGCGTAAGCTTTAGAAGGAAGCACTGTTTTTGCACCTTCTCCTATATATCCTCCCCATATGCCATTAACTTCTAATGTTGGTCTAATAGATGTTTGTTCAAGTATAGTATATCCTTTTTCTCCTTGTGTATCGACTACCCCAAGACCTTTCATGTAATCATCACGATTGAATGGCGCCTTGTTCATTGCAGCTCTTTCATCATCCGAAACAACTACTACATCGTCATAAAATCCTGGAATGGTGATTTGTTTGTCACTATTTTTAAGTGAAGCGATCATATCGCACAATATATTGGCAGGATTGCCTACAGCACCACCATAAACACCAGAATGAAGATCCTTATTAGGTCCTGTAACTTCTACTTCCACATAACTCAACCCACGTAAACCGACCGTGATGGAAGGTATATCGTTAGCGATTACAGAAGTATCTGATATCAAAACTACATCACAAGCAAGCATTTCTTTGTATTGATTGCAGAATGTTCCGAGATTGCTCGAGCCAATTTCCTCTTCGCCTTCTATCATAAACTTTATATTACAAGGAAGCTCATTGGTACGTACCATTGCTTCGAATGCCTTTACATGCATAAACATTTGACCTTTATCATCACATGATCCACGTGCGAAAATAGCGCCCTCAGGGTGAATAGCTGTTTTTTTGATCACGGGTTCGAACGGTGGACTTTCCCACAATTCCAATGGGTCGGCAGGCTGAACGTCATAATGACCATAAACCAAAACTGTAGGTAATGATGCATCAAATACGTGCTCACCATATACGATCGGATGACCTGCTGTGGGATAAATCTCCACCTTGGCACAACCTGCACTCCTAAGACTATCAGCTACAACATCAGCATTCCTGGCTACATCTGCCTTATATTTGGGATCCGCACTTACAGATGGTATTCTAAGCATTTCTAGCAATTCATCTAGAAATCTGGTTTTGTTTTCTGCTATATAATTATTTACTTTTGTCATTATATTTTTAATTTTTGATATTTTTAACAAATGATTCACCCATATTGAAAAGAGTAAAACTATACCTATCGGCTGCCTCTTCTATAATCTTTGAAGTAGGTTTACCTGCTCCATGACC
>JBBRJL010000445.1:0-3140 GCA_038219375.1 Chitinophagales bacterium
GTAATGATAGAGATGGTAGAAGAGACGATGCTATAGCATATGCCAAAACAGCAGAGCACTTCGAAAATCAAGCACTTGGTCTTGGTATGCTGATAGAGATGAATAAATACACAGAAGCAATCCAGTATATCAATGAAATGCAAACAGTTAATGGCGAACAACAAGATTTCAAATCGGTGCAATTGATCAATATTGATTATAGGCAAAATATGATGGGGTATACATTGTCTCCTGCGAATAGTGCTACCTTATTGAGTGTAGGAAATCAGACGTATCCGCTAAGTGGATATGCTCGAGGTCTTTACTATACAATAACGGGCAACAGAATCAATACCAATCCTATCCATAGTGGCAATAGTCCAGCGCCAAGATCAAAATCGGCAGCAACAAATAGCTTAACAATAAGATCATATCCTAATCCCGTTCAAAACAATGAGTATTTTATTTCGTTTGGAAGAGACGTTAATGTTGACGAGACATATACCATTCAAGTTTATAGCGTAAATGGTGTAATGTTGAATGACATCAAGGTCAAAGGACAAAATCTTGTGTCTCTTGATGTTTCTGATTATACAAATGGAGTTTACCTTGTACAGGTTAAAGATAGTGTAAATACTATCTATAATGATAAATTTGTTGTTCTGAAATAAAAAATTATTTTTACGTGGGTGCTTATTTTTGAGCACCCACTAACTTTTTTAATACCTTACAAATTATTTATTATGAAATACTTATTAAAGTTAGTGATTCTATTTTCGATTTTAATAAATACTTATGCTCAAAGTACATTTTCAAAAATCGTTGATTACGACTCTTTAAATATTTTAACTGTTAGGAAAGTATTTTCATACGATTCTACTTATATGTTGGTTGTAGCCCCTAGAATTGAAGGAGCTTCAAGAACAAAAATTTTGCAATTAGATACAGATGGTGAAATTTTACAATCTAATTTAATGCTTAATACTTATGTAAATAAAGATGCAACATTATTAGATGGCAATGAGTTATTTTTAGGGAGTCATTTTGTTCCTAATGTAATTGATGAATTTAAAATTGGGAAATTTTCAATTAATAACAATAATCTAGAAAACTTTGAAATTGATGGGAAACAATTTGGAATTAATGGGTTTTCAATTCAAAAAACATTCGAACATGAAAATTTTATTTATTTATTAGGAAATTGTTTAAATAGTGAATCGAAAATAGCTTCTCTAATTATGAAAGTTGATAAATTGTCCCTGACAATTTCAAAGATAGTTGTTAAATCTATAGGTACAACTAACAATCACTTCAAAAATATATATCTGCTAAACGATGGGAATTTCGCTTTATTTACAGAATATTCAAATGACGATTATCTAAGATATAGGGGTCTTGTGATTATTAACAAAGATCTAGAAGAAATCGATAGTTGGTTTATAGGAGGCCACATAAAAACATTATGGAATTTTGAAACATTATTAACTAAAGATAGTCTTGTTTTGATGACTTTTGTTCCTGATGACAAACAGAAATACGAAAGCCTCATGGCCTACGATTTAGATGGAAATAAAAAATGGGAGTTCACACTCAATTACTTTGAAAGAATGACCATACGTTCTATCCAAGAGTCAAAATCAAATGATATACTTATAGCTGGTAAATACGATAGGACATTGATTGATGGATTGCCCTTGGTTGGATTTGTCGCAAAGCTCACCAAACAAGGTAAGTTACTATGGCTTAGAAGTGTTTCTGATTTTTCAGGAAAATATGTATATGATGGTGACGAATATGCCAATCCTGCTAGCTTTACAACATTTATAGAAATGGAAGATGAGCACATCATGGCATTCGGGAGTATGGATGATATGTATAATGATGGTAGTGAATTCCCCAAGGCTAATAGCAACATATGGATGGTCAAACTCGACCCTGATGGATGTCTTGACCAAGATAGGTGCAACTATGATGTCACCGTCCGTACCATAAATGATTGGTTTATCTATGATCAAATCAATGTATTACAAAAAGAATGGATGTATCAGGTGACTGATAAATTTGGAAACAAAAAGCTAATAAACCAAAAATTTGATGGAGATACCATGCTTTTTGACAGGACTTTTGATTGGCGGAAATACCATCAGTTGGTCACCACTACATCAGATGGAGCGCAAATCAACACAGATACATTAAAGTTCCGATGGACTAGAGAAGGGAAGTTAAATTTCATGAAACCGTGGACTATGTACGTAACGTATTTAGACAGTACAATGTATGATTTTACACTCAAAAACGGGGATTCTTTTATATTGCCATATGGATTTGGCACTGCGACTGTAGTTAAAGTGGACAGTGTACC
Organism: Chitinophagales bacterium; assembly: GCA_038219375.1. Taxonomy (GTDB): domain Bacteria; phylum Bacteroidota; class Bacteroidia; order Chitinophagales; family Saprospiraceae; genus OLB9. Next base: position 2,342 of record JBBRJL010000445.1, read on the forward strand.
TTTATTAGATGGGAAATTGAGAAAACGGATTATTCTGCATCATGACAATGAAGCTAATCATAGAAAATTTGGCCCATTGACGTGGATAGAAGGTATCGGTAGTCCCAATGGATTGATATATTATTATGACTGGATCAATGAGACAAAAACAGATTTACTTTGTTATTTTGACAGGGGAAAGAAGCGGTATAGTATTACGGATGCTCCAAATTGTGATGCGCTTACTCGAAACACCGACTTTGCCAAGGTCATAAATCCAAATAATGTTTGGTACACATCCCAGTCTTATGCATTTAGTCCAAACACTAGTTACGATAGATTTTCTTTTGGTGTAGATAGTTTGCTAATTAATGATAAGTATTATTTCCATTTGCGGACGTCAATAGATAGCACAGGCAATACATGGACACTAACAGGTAAATATGCAAGAGAAGAAAACGGGGTGTTATGGTTATTTGATACGGGTCAAAGTGGGGAAGAGATATTGATCATGGATATGAACCTTACTGTAGGTGATACTTTTGTAGTAGAAGATGATTTAGACCCAAGCACCTACCATGTTTCCAAGACTGATGTAATAACCGATCTAGCAGGCATCCCCCGCAGAGTTGTAGAACTAAAATGCAATAAGGACGATGAGTTTGTCAGATATAGGTGGATAGAAGGTATCGGTCCAGATGAAGGTGTTTTCGAAGCAAATTTTGAACAATGTGTCATTGATGGAAGTAGCAATTTTCTTAATTGTTTTTACACAGACGACATTCAAAATTATCGCACATCCTTTAACCTGCCTTGCTGG
>JBBRJL010000446.1:0-3132 GCA_038219375.1 Chitinophagales bacterium
CCTGAGAGCATCACAGTCTTAGTGGCATCACATTACACTTCTATTTTTCAGCCACAAAGGCATAAAAAACATAAAGAATTCGGAACTATTCAGATATAACCCCGAATGGGGTGAAATATTAGTAACCACAGATGTAAATCCGTGGTAAAAATGGAAAACTACCTGATTTTGGTGGTATTTTTGCCTGAAAGTTGCAAAAATTGTGCGTGTCTGCCTTTGGCATGGACAAAATGACTTTAGTCCTACATACACATGAATAGTTACAATAAATCTAACTTTGGGTCCGCTCTAAATATGCTGGCTTTATAATAATCAATCGTTTTCACCCCTTAACCCGACCCCTGACGATCCCCGACGATTTCCGACGACCGCCGGCCCCTGAAGGGGTGAATACCTAAAAGGGAGACTGCCTAAAGGGGAAAACCCTACCCCTAAAAGGAAGTATATTGATAATTAACTTAGTATATATATATGTCATTTAAATATGATCTTGTAATTACTCTTAGTACTGCACTAAACTTTGAGTCCGCTCTAAAAATGCTGGCTAATGGGCAATTAACCGTACTGGTAACCGTAAACATTTGATTAAGTCTTCATTACACACAAACACCTTCAAAATTTAATATTAAAAACACTTTTCGAAGGTACAATAATATCTTGCCTACAAACTGGCTATTCCTTCAGGCATTACCTTAGTGAGCAAAAAAAGGGGATTCAAATTTGTTTTGAATCCCCTTTTAGTATAACCTTTAGGAAATATTAATTTCCATTAGCGGCTTCCATTTTTATTTTATATTCAGCTGATTTTTCAAGCTGACCATCTCTAGCATAAATTTCTTTAAGAGCGACCATGGTATTTAGGTCTTTTGGAGACAACTCTTCTGCTTTCAAGAAGAACGGAAGTGCCTGTTTGAAATATCCATCCATCTCCGATTTAACAGCATTATATTTTTTAGTACCCGCTGAAGAATAGTCATTACTAAATTCATTCAGCTTATTAGTCATGCTTGCTGCTTTGTTGTAATATAATGCACCTTGACTATAAGTGGCATCAAAATTTGTTGAATCTTTTGCAAGAGCTTCTGCATATTTTTCAAATGCTAAATTAAAATATTCATCTGCTTTTTCGGTATTTCCTAAACCCCTTTCTTTCTGATTTAATTGGTCATATACGTTTCCTAAGGTTGTATAAACTGAGATATTTTCTGGTTCTTTTGCTATTGCAGCTTTCAGTTTTCCGGTTAAAATATCTAACTTCCCTACCTTAAGATAGTAGTTTATTTCCGCAAAAAGCAAACCGTTATCGTCAGGATTCGCTGCTCTACCCTCAGATAAGTATGTCATTGCTTTTGCTTCATCTTTTTCAGCTGTTAGATTGAATAATCCTTCGTAAACAAGCGGTTGGGCTTTACCTGCTTTATATAATTTTTCAAAATAAGGTAATGATGCTTCTTTATTTTCTCCAAAATATGCACATACACCAGTATAAAATGTTTGATCGCTATTAACAATAGTATCGTCCAATCTACTTGCCTCATTGCTGGCTTTCAGTGTCTCATATGCCTTAATGGAAGTTGAGAAGCTTTTGAATGCATTATCATAATCTTGAGCTTGAAACTGAAATATACCTACATTATTTAAATGTTCTTCATTTTCTTTAATACCCGCTAATGCATCTTTTGTTTGTGATTTCTTTTGAGCTAATGTTAATGCTTTTTGAAAAGCCTCGTAGGCAATTAATGAAGCATCAGGATTTGTTATCACATAGGCAGGGTCTACTACCTTCTTGTTAATTTCAGTCCTTGCTATTTCATTGTAAATCTGTCCTTTGCTATTCCATGCTTCTGGGTCTGCTTGAGCGTCTGCTGCTGAAAATATTTGATCGATTGTTGCTGTTGCTTCAGTCAATAATGCTTGGTTAGCAACTGGGTCTAAATAATATTTCCCTAGACTTTTGTTTGCATTTTTTAATTGTTTTTTATATTCCTGAGCTTCCACTAATGAAAGGGAAACAAGAATCAAAAGTGTACTTAAAAAAAATTGTTTCATCGTTTAATGTTAAAAGTGATTAATTATGTGACAAAAATAAAAAAATATATTTGGGTAACATACTTTTTTGCAATTAAGACGGAATAATTACTCAAAAATCGTTTAAAAAATGTTAAAACTACTACTTCGATTGTTAAGTTAATCATATTATATAGAACGATTGTAAATATAATGAGTTCAAATTAACACATATTTTTCAGTATTTTCTTTAATGATTTTGATCATAAAATAAAAGGTCGGATAATAAACATACCATCCGACCTTTCATATTTTAGCAATATTTACTGAAGATTATTCTTCTTCATCGATACTTTCTTCTCTACTTATTACGGTGACGTCTGCGATAGATTCCTTATCTTGGATTCTGATCACCTTGACACCTTGTGTGGCTCTACCCATAACTCTGAGTGATGATACTGGAGTTCTAATAATAATACCATCATGTGTTGTTATCATTAGGTCATCAAATTCACTCACCCATTTGATAGCGATCAACTGACCTGTTTTCTCAGTGATGTTAATGGTTTTCACCCCTTTACCACCTCTATTTGTAATTCTATAATCTTCTAGTGGTGATCGCTTACCATTTCCTTTTTCAGAAACTACAAATACTGAGTATTCAGGTTTTGTTGGGTCTGCAGAGATCATGCCTATCACCTCATCTTTATCAGAACCAAGTTTCATTGATTTTACACCTGCAGCACCTCTACCCATAGGTCTTACCTTAGACTCATTAAATCGGATGGCACGACCTTCTTTATTGGCAATAATGATTTCATTTACACCGGAAGTCAATTTTGCTTCGAGTAAAGTATCGCCTTCATTGATAGTGATCGCATTGATACCATTGGTACGCGGACGTGAGAATGCTTCTACGATGGTCTTTTTGACCATACCTTTTTTAGTACAGAAAATGATGTAATTGTTATTGATAAACTCCACATCATTTAAGTTTTCTATCTTAATATACGCCCTTACTTTATCATCAGACGGGATTGCCAATAGATTCTGAATGACTCTACCTTGGGATGTTTTGCTCGCTTCCGGTATTTCAAAAGCTCTCAACCAGAAACATCTACCCTG
>JBBRJL010000447.1:0-3124 GCA_038219375.1 Chitinophagales bacterium
AGACCGTCGTCACTATGGTAAATGATGGGGTAGAACTCATGGAATACCTCAACAAACCTGACATACATTTACCTAATCTCATATTCCTTGACCTCAATATGCCACGAAAAAGCGGTATGGAGTGTCTAAAAGAAATAAGAAGCAACAATAAACTAAAAGACCTTTCCATCGCTATTTATTCCACATCGGGGATGCAAAAAGACATTGAAGAAACATTTGTAAAAGGAGCAAATGTTTACATCAAAAAACCGAATGATTTTGAAGAATTAAAAAATATTTTAGCTAGAGTTATTACCATCAATTGGCAATACCACACATCGGGGATGAATAAAGAAAATTTTTTACTCAACATTCAATAACAGAAGCAAATGGTACCATTTTAAAAAAAAATCACTCTTTTATTTATACTGTTCGTAGGAGTTCTGGTTGTGGTTTCATTTATTTCTTATCAGAAAATTAATCAGTTTGATAGATCGGCTGATGCAGTAATGGACACTAATATGGTTAAGAGTAAAATAGTAGAAGTGGTTTCTAACCTCAATGATGCATAGAGTGCGCAACGTAGTTATCCGCTTACTAGAGATACCGCTTTTCTGCAACCTTTCATTGAGTCAGCTCGACAGAAGAACTTGCTGTTCGCTTCACTTGATTTGCTCTTGAACGACAATGCAGCGCAGCAAAAAAAAATGGATGAACTCCAAACACTTGCAGATGAAAGATATATACTTTTGAATAAAAGTTTTAATTTTTTAGAAAAAAGCATCCCGGATCCATTTATAAATGCCATACTGCTTAATGGCAAAAACAAGATGAAATAAATGCAGCATCAGGTTAGTTTTAGTTTTGGGGATCAATCGAATGTTTGATCTCCTTTACTTTTCTATTGGGTCTAAAATTCCTAAAACTACTTTTAATATAGCTACGATTTCTAAAATCATATTTCATTATATAACGTAATCCAAATTTTATATAACGTTAACAGCATTTTCCCAATGTACTTTTGTGCCATCGTTTGATCATCAATGTACAATGAAGAAATTCATTTGAGTGATTTTCAATGATAATTCACAAATTTATAAAACGATTTTACTAACAGTATAAAATTAAGAATTCATGACCAAATACCAATCAGATACTGAGGAAATCGGAAGACCTAAAAATCAAAGAATAAGTGAAAACTTCCAGTGGGAAAACGGGCACGTATTTGACATGGTTGTTTTTTCTCACCTCAAATGGGATTTTGCATATCAACGTCCCCAACACCTCATCTCTGGGATGAGCGAAAGTTACAAAATTCTATTTGTTGAAGAGCCCACATTATCTAATTACTCCCTTGAAAGAGGCGTCATGACTTACGAAGTATCACCTTATATCACTGTTCTTCAATCTACAGGAATTTTAATGACAGAACTTGGTGATGCCCTCGATGAATATTTCGGTGGGCGACGACCTGACATCGCATGGTTTTACTCAGCTTCGTTTGTTCCAGTTTTGACTGATTTTGAGTTTAATACTGTTATATATGATTGTATGGATGAGCTCACGCTTTTTAAATATGCGGATCAAGCCTTAATTCTTCAAGAAAAGAGATTGTTACTTGCTGCCGATGTTGTTTTTACAGGTGGTAAATCGCTCTATGAAGCAAAACGAAAATTACACTCCAATGTGTATTGTTTTCCTAGCTCTGTTGATATCCGACATTTTGAAAAGGCTTTGAATGGAATTGCAGTTCCAGATGATATAAAAAATATTAATGGAACAGTGGTAGGCTATTATGGGGTTATAGATGAGCGAATTGATCTTGATCTGATACTTGGCACAGCAAAAGAAAATCCAGATATTGAGTTTGTCTTGATCGGACCCACTACCAAAATAGAAGACCACGACCTGCCCTATGCAGCAAATATTCATTATTTAGGAATGAAATCCTATAGCGAGTTGCCTGCATACCTCAAGAGATTTGACATCGCTATGATGCCTTTTGCGATCAATGATGCCACACGGTTTATTAGTCCTACCAAAACCCTAGAATATATGGCCGCTGGCAAGCCAGTAATCTCGACACGGATAGAATATGTAGTCACTAATTATAGCGAAGATATTGAATTGATAAATGATGTAGAAGAGTTTTCAGACAAAATTCAACAAATCATCATTTCAAGAAATATAAACTTATCTACCAAATATGCACATATATTAGAGAGGACATCATGGAGCAATACCGTAAATGAAATGAAAACCATTATAAACAAACTTTAAGAACACATGAAAGCAGATAGAAGAAATAAAAACGACAATGATTCGAGAAGATATCATCTGTGGCTACACTGCTCCACAAAATAGCCGGCAAAATTTTGGTGCAATTATAATTGGAATGTTCAGCGGAAAAACGTTAAAATACATAGAGAAATGTGACCCAGGATTTATAAAAACATCACTTAAAGAACTTCACGCCTTATTCGAAAATTTGAAAATTTTATCATCTCCGTTCAGTAAAATTAGAAAAATAAAAGACACAAAAGGTAAGTTGTATTGGATAAAACCTGAATTAGTCTGTAATATAAAATTTCTTGAATGGACGCAGGATTAATTCATGCGCAACCATATGTTTATGGGTTTACGAGATGATAAAGAAATATAAGAAGTCATAAATGAAAGTGCTAAGGACGAGAGAAATATAAACGCAATAATTCAAAATTGAAAGTGATTACATTATCAGATATACAAGTGAAAACCACTAACCTTCATAAAATTTATTTCCCCCGAGAAGGATATTCAAAAGGAGATATAAATAATTATTATCAAAATAACTTAACTATTCAGGTAGACCCCCGCATGGGGTGAAATAATAGTAACCACGGATGTAAATCCGTGGTAAAAATGGAAAACTACCTGATTTTGGCGGTATTTTTGCTGAAAGTTGCAAAAATTGTGCGTGTCCGCCTTTGGCATGGGCACAATGACTTTAGTCCTACATACACCTGAATAGTTACAATAAAAGAATAACGAATTAGTCGTATATATAGCGGAAAAGAAATTAAAGCCACAACGACAGCACTAAATTCTATAACATTATACATAATTTGTGTAACAAACAATCTAGTAAACTGGCGTAATTTTGTAC
>JBBRJL010000448.1:0-3105 GCA_038219375.1 Chitinophagales bacterium
GGATGTTGTGTTATTTATGGCGGATGCACTTAAATATTTCAAAGATCAACCTATTGATCAAATCAAGAGCATCGCTTTAGAAATAGCAACACAAGGTGCACAAGGATTTAGCCCTGAAAAGAAGAATTATAGAATTAGTGAGATACCAGGAAAGGCCTTTTCAGGTTATCATATCATGGCATACTATTATGTGAGCTGGGCGATAACTATGCCGGATGTTGTAGGTAGCTTAGGTCTTGAGTTTGATAGGGAGTATAAGATTGCTAAGGGAATGATTAATTTATAATGATTAATACTTTAAAATTATGGAACAAATTTTATTAATTGGTATTTGTGTTTTGGTGGTTATTGCCATTATTCTGATTATAGTTTTCAGAAGCAAAGGTGATAAGCAAATCCCTATCTTACAAACCAAAATTTTAGAACTTCAAAGTGCTCTGACTAGGATAGAGTCCAACATCAAGGATGATTTTAGAATCAATAGAGAAGAGAATGCAAACTTGTCTAAAGACAATAGACTAGAACTTAATAATACTTTAGTTCGTATCAATGAGCAAAGTCAATTGGCATTAAAGGAAATCAATACTACACTTGAAACAAAGGTGGGTGCTTTGATTACTAAAATTGAAGAAAACAATAAGATAAACAGGGATGAACTTGCGAAAAATATCACGGATTTTTCTAGTGCCAATATTCTACAATTAGAGAAAGTCAATAACCAGGCTAAAGAAGACAATAAATTGATCCGTGAAGCATTGGTGGCTGCATTTAAAGGATTTCAGGAGACGTTTGATAAAAATATCCTTTCGTTTAATGAACTACAAAAAGAGAAGTTCGGACAAATGGAAATCAGACAGGGCGAATTGATACGCTCTACTGAAACAAAATTGGATATCATCAGGGTCACGGTGGAAGAAAAACTCGAAAAAACTCTTAGCGAAAGACTAGGTCAAAGTTTTGAAACGGTAGGAAAACAGTTGATAGAAGTACAAAAAGGCCTAGGTGAGATGCAAACCATCGCATCCGATGTGGGAGGACTCAAGAAAGTATTGAGCAATGTAAAACTGAGAGGTGGTGTAGGAGAAGTTCAACTCGCAATGTTGCTTGAACAGATTCTGGCACCAACACAATATGATGCAAACGTAAAAACAAAAAAAGGTAGTAGTGATTCTGTAGAGTTTGCCATCAAACTGCCAGGCAGAAGTGAAGATGAGAGTACTGTGGTTTATCTGCCTATAGACGCAAAATTTCCTAAAGACACTTATGAGCATCTGATAGATGCGTATGAAAATGCCATTCCTGATGATATCGAGGCAGCTTCCAAAAATCTAGAAGTTGTGATCAAAAAAATGGCAAAAGATATCCGTGACAAATACCTAGATCCACCCAATACCACAGATTTTGCGATTATGTTTTTGCCCTTTGAGAGTATATATGCTGAAGTCATACGTAGAAGCTCGCTGATCGATCAATTGCGTACAGAATTTAAGATAACCGTAGCTGGTCCCACTACACTGATGGCTATATTGAATAGTTTGCAAATGGGATTCCGCACGCTTGCATTGCAGAAACGAAGCAGTGAAGTATGGCAAGTATTGAGTACGGTCAAAGGTGAGTTTGATAAATTCGGTGGTTTGCTAGAGAAGGCACAAAAAAATATACAATTGGGCTTAGGCCAGCTCGATGACGTAGCGGGTACACGCACGAGAGCCATACAGCGTCAGTTGAGAAATGTACAATCTTTGCCTGCTGCTGCTGATGTCCAAAGTCTATTGTCGGAGACTAGATTAGATATAGATATTATTGATGAAGAAAATGATATATAGATATGGCTATAAACTCAAAATATAAAGTCAAAGACACCGAAATAACAATACGCATTCAAAATGGGGTTGATTACATTAGCCTTACCGATATGACAAGTAGTTTTAAAGAAGGAAGTGGATTGATTGGAAAATGGATGACCAATAAAAAAACGTTGGAATATTTGGGAATTTGGGAGAAAATCAATAATTCTGATTTCCATTACCCTGAATTCGGAGTAATTGATCAAAACTTATAAATATGGCCACAAAAAAAACGATCATAGTTCAAAACGTAGAAGTACAGATAATAACTGAAAACGACCGTGATTTCATTTGTATAACTGATATGGCGAATGCCAAAGATAACGAAAGCCGTGCTGCTGACATTATTAAAAACTGGATACGCAATCGCTACACACTCGAATTTTTAGGCACATGGGAGCAAATGAATAATCCCAATTTTAAAGTGGTCGAATTCGACCACTTTAAAATGCAGGCTGGGCTTAACACTTTTGTACTTAGCGTTTCAGAATGGGTAGAAAAAACTGATGCCATTGGATTAATAGTAAAAAAAGGCAGATATGGCGGCACATATGCGCACAAGGATATCGCTTTTGAGTTTGGTTCGACCATAAGTGCCCCTTTCAAACTTTATCTCATTAAAGAGTTTCAACGCCTCAAGGCAGATGAAAACGACCGACTGAAACTAGACTGGAACCTGCAGCGTACTTTGGCTAAGATCAATTATCGTATTCACACTGATGCCATCAAAGAAAAATTAATTCCTGTGACCCTTTCTAAAGATAAAATAAATATTGTTTATGCTGATGAAGCAGATTTGCTCAACGTAGCATTGTTCGGTCTGACCGCCAAGCAATGGCGAGAAGCCACCCCCAAAGCCGAAGGCAATATAAGAGATGAAGCCACACTAGAGCAACTCGTCGTATTGTCCAATATGGAAAGCATCAATGCTGTACTGATACACCAAGGCTTGGCACAGCCCGATCTTTTAGTACAATTGAACCATGTAGCCATCATCCAGATGAAAAGTTTGTTGCAGAATATCAGCCTTAAAATATTGAACAAATGAACAAAGAAACCATAATACAAAAAGTAAAAGCACTCGATGGCTTTACCCAAGACGAAAGAGCTTATCTCATCAACCTCGTCAAAACCAAAAAGAAATACGGTCTCGTATGGGAAGATAAACAGGAAGAAGTGGAAGAGCAGCTGCGATCTATGCTGCCCGTACTGACTGAGGTAGTAGATAAAAGAGTCATCGGTGCCGATCTGCCTGTAG
>JBBRJL010000449.1:0-3099 GCA_038219375.1 Chitinophagales bacterium
ATGACTTTTTTATGGTACTTAGTTGATATAGCTAAATATTGTTGTAAATATATTTGATTAGCATAGTCTCCTATTAGGAAATTTATTTCTAATTTTGCCCAATAGATTCTTTAAATATTTTGTGAATTTGATTAGGAAATATTATTTCGCTTTTACCTTTTTTTGGTATTTATGCCAAGGACAAGGTCAACATACTCCACCTGTCTTGAATTTTAAATCATCAGAATACAAGGCACATCAGCAAAATTGGGCCATGGACCAAGCATCAGACAGGGTTATGTACATGGCAAATTCTGAAGGATTACTGTCTTACAGTGGCAATAGTTGGTCGCTGCACAAGATACCAAACCAAAAAATAATCAGATCACTCAAAATAGTAAATGACCGTATCTATACTGGATCGTATGGAGAAATTGGTTATTGGATGAGTGGCGAATGCAACGGTCTTACCTACCATTCTCTAACCCACTTAGTCCCTGAAAATGCTATTTCTAAAGAAGAGATTTGGCACATCTTACATGGAAAAAACAAAATATATTTCCAGTCCTTCTCCGTACTTTTAGTGTACGACGGTAAATCCATAGAAAAAGTGAAGCTACCTGGTAGTATTATGTTTTTGTACCACGTACAAAGCAAGCTCATTTTTCAAGCCTTGGATCATGGTTTATATGAATTAAAGCCTGACAATTCTTTGGAAATCCTCACAGAAAGCGAGTTTTTTATAGGGAAAACAGTGACGGGTATTCTTCCATTTGATACCAAAAAAATAATGATTATCACAAACTCTGATGGTATCTACCTATATAATGGTAAAGAAATAGAACTTTGGAATCCACAGTTGAAACAATATCTATCAGAAATTCAGATCAATAAAGCACTACGGACTAAAGAAGGCACCATATTCTTAGGCTCGATCAGAGATGGCATGCTAGCTTTCAGAGCAGATGGAAGTCATTTATATCAAGTTAATACATCTAATGGCCTACAGAATAATTCCATACTTTCGATGATGGAAGATTGTGATCAAAACATTTGGCTCGGTCTTGACAAAGGTATTACCACGATCAATATCCACAACGAACTTAAGGTCTACTATGATGTGAAAGATCAGTTGGGTACGGTTTATACGGCTGCAACTTACGACTCCATCCTTTATCTTGGCACCAATCAAGGTGTTTATTATTCTGACCAAAAGTCAAAAAAAGGCGCAAATATACATAAGGATTTCAAACTAGTAAAAGGCTCTCAAGGTCAAGTGTGGCAGCTGAAAGCTATCAAATCGGGATTGCTTTGTGGCCACAATGAAGGTACCTTTATCATCAAAGGTGACAAAGCTGAAAAAATATCAAATATTACAGGTGGTTGGTACACAGATTACATACCAAACCAAAATGACAAACTGTTACTGCAAGGGACATATACTGGACTTGTCTTATTTTCACAAGAAGGGAGATTAGTTTTATCACATAAACTTGGTAATTATAACGAGCCTGTCAAAAAATTTATTATCGATAAAAGAAATAATATTTGGGCTGTGGGTCCTTTTACAGGGCTTTTCAAACTTACTCCTGATAAATCATTCAACAAGGTCATAAAGACAAAAAAGTATGGTGTCCCTGAAGGAATTCCTTTCGATAATGGGCTCGATTTGAATATGATATCATCAGAAATCGTAATACATGTAGAAGGGCAATATTTTCAATATGACGAATTAAATGACAAATTTGTAGTTAGTAAAATCATTAAGCCCGAGCAAAATAAATTCCTTATGAGATCACCCGATAATGCTCATTGGTTCAAAATCTACAATGACAGTTTTGTAATGATGGATGGAATCAATTCCAAAACTTTCAGACATATTATAAACAAAGACTACCATAGTGTTGTCAATATTGGTCATAACAATGTCCTGTTTTGCTTGGATGAAGGCTACGCTATCAGCAACTACTCGTCATTAAAGGAGATCAAAACCAATACGGTAGATATATATTTTGATAAAATAGTAGGAAAAGACTTTTGTGTAACCACTGACCGAGCAAATACCATTGAAATTCCGCAAGACGACAGAAACTTTAAAGTTTTTTTCCATCATTCAGAATATAGAAGTACAAATTCATACCAATATAAACTAGAAAGTAATCGAAATGAAGATACTTGGGTATCTATAAATGACCCAGCTTTTATTAGTTTTTCTGGCTTACCTTCAGGCGGATATAGCTTGACTATTCAATCAAATGATGGAACTATCAGTAAACCATTAAATTTCAACATTTTGCCCCCATGGTATCTGAGTAAATTAGCAATATTTATATATTTCTGTTTCTTTGCATTTTTGATGTTTTTGTTAAAAGAATATATAAATAAAGTCATCAAACAAGAAAAAGTAAAACTAGAAAATGAAAATGAAAGACTACTCAGGGAACATAAGTATCAGCTCGAAAACGATAGACTTACGCATGACAATATCATCAAGAGTAAAGAATTAGCTAATACTACGATGCATTTAGTCCAAAAAAATGAACTATTACAGGAAATTAAAGCCGAACTCATCGATGTCAGGAAAACGGGCGACCATACACTTACGACCAAAGATTTCCAAAATCTAATGAAGCTAATTAACGAAAATATGACGGTGTAAGATGATAAAAATCTTTTTGAGTCAAATTTTAACGATGTACATGAAGTCTTCCTTAAAAAACTAAAAACCGAATTTTCTGATCTCACCGCCGCCGATCTAAAACTAGCCGCTTACCTCAAAATGAACTTAACATCTAAAGATATTGCACCACTATTTAATATTTCTCTACGAGGTTTGGAAAACAAAAGATATAGATTAAGAAAAAAACTTAACTTACCCAACGATGCCAATCTAAATGATTTTTTTATGGCGTATGATGGCTAAACCCAATAAAACAAGAGATACGTATCAAAAAACTATCGATTCAAGGCTACTTAAAAATTAAAATTATCAAATGGCGTAGTCATGGTGTAGTGTTTTTTTTGACTTTGTAATGAAAAAATACTAATATTGCATTGTCATTACGCCACATGATAGAATATTACTTTGCGGTACAGCATTTATACGATGCTGTAGTAGAG
>JBBRJL010000450.1:0-3098 GCA_038219375.1 Chitinophagales bacterium
ACCTGTATCGATATCTTTAACTTGATATAAGACAAAATTGCTTTCAGCATTATTTGCATTCTTATTAATCTTACCTACCTTGGTAGTTGCTCTAGCACCATCATCCACACCACCTCTAGTATTCAACAACACTGTCCCTACAGCCGCCACTTTTTGCCCTGCAGTACTTTCTTGACTACCAAAAAATGCATTATCAACAGCATTAAGTCCAAGGAAATCTAGCGCAAAAAAGGTAGCATCTGCTATACCAGCAGTAAACGGACTACTTTCCCGAGTACCTTCCGTTGCAGACCTAATATACCCTTGATTATCATTGCCTATCAGCCCTGCTTGAAACGCATTTAAAGCTTGAAGACCATGCAGATCAATATTGACGATCGGGTTATTTTCAGCATAATTGTATGGATTTACATATCTAAAGTCAGAACTCAAAGCATCTACTCCTGTAAATCGCCCCAATACACCATCGTAAAATCGTCGTCCATAAGCATATTGACCAACATTCATCTCTTCCACCATCTCCTTCCCATTATACTTATACCGATTCTTTGGACTACCAAATTCATTCTGCTTCCATCTGCCATCCCACTCCATCCCAAAGGCATAATAATCATTGCGGCTTCTGATCTCTGCGCCAGCGATCAGCCCATTATTGTTATCATCCGCAAAAGTGACACGTACATTGCCAAGGTGGTCTTTGATCGCATACTCAAATGAAAATGCCGCACCAGTCTTTACGATACGACCATCAGAAAAATAAATGTTTTTTAACTCTCCATTTATCCTTTCTTTGCCACGAAGATAATCAATTTTTGATACTTCTACATTATTTTTGACATATTTTCTTTGCAGCAGTGTGCCATCTGCACTATACAACATCTGCAACTCATCATTTTCTGCTCCTACTATTCTGTATGGTAGATTGTGGTGATTGTATTGGAAGGTCAGTTTTTTATTTGGGTCATAGGTCATATTACCACCTGTGTCATAGAGGTATTGACCTGATATGCTCTGCTGATTAAATCCTTCAGTATATCTATCTTGCGGACATGGGCCCTGATAAGCTATGACAAGTGCGGGTGTACCACAGCCTATAGGCAGTCTTAATGTATCTATGATTCTGATCTCCACACCTGCGGTGAGATTCATATTGACACCACACAGTACGTCTGTATCCTTGATCCTTATCAGTTGACCAGCTGCATAGTTAATGTCGCTAAAGGCACAAGTTGCAAACTTGCGCTAGTTTGTGAAGATTTTAAATAATCATGAATATATTGATACAAAATATAACAATCATCAATTCCAATATTTGCTTTGTTTACCTTTAATTCACAACCCAGAATTGCAGCAAAACCAATTGACAAGAAATAGTTTTGATCTTCTATTATTTGAACACTATTTGGTGGCATGATTTTTTAATTTTAATTATCTTTTCAATATGAAATAATTAAACAATTCCTGAACAGCATTAAATTGTCTATGCAATTCTTACCACTCTACATTTTTGACAAAGTGGATAATCATTAAGTAATGGTTTTATCCTTTTATACATTTCATCAAAACTTTCGCCATACAAATAAAAGGCAGTCTCATTACCTTCCCAGCAACTAGCTATATGACCTACCTTAAAATCACCTAATAGTCGCTCTATTTCTTGACATAAAAAACTTGGATCACTATTTTCATAAACTTCTTCATCCAAATCTTTACCATTTAAATATAAACCTAAACCTTGATGAATCCCAATTGGTATCGTCTTTGCTTCTGGGCTATCATCATCTAGATTAACAATCAATTTTGAACCAACAGGTGCAAGTGTTACTCTCATTGCTCTGATAATGGTGTTTATATTATCATCAGAATATTCTGAAAGCATCAATTCAACATCACAAGACTCTATTTCTCCATTTGCTTTTTGTAAAGTTCCACCTCCTGATATTTCTGCATCAATTCCTAATTTTGCAAGTGTGTCTAATAACACATCTTCCAAATCGTGTCGATCTCTAGGTTGTAGTCTCGCATTCAAATGAATTGTTAAGTATGACATAAAAAATTTAGATTTTTATTTGCTATTTTACTTTGGTTTAATAATATTGTCTATTTTATTTTCAACAATTCAAGCCACTTATTACTTACTCCAAGGTAATAGTCCCTTATCCTATCTTCAACATGATTGGAAGTCCATACAGCACATCGTTCTAATCCAACACAAGCTTCTCTTGTAGATTCAGTTATATCTCCTGTTTTTGGATCATAAAGACTAAATTTGTTAGGATTGTGAATGTCTTGTATATATTGCATTGGGATTACCTTGAGACTATCCCTAATGGGCAGAGTAGCAACCTTTATCCATATGCCTTTAGTAATAACTTCTTTATAAACTCCTAAAATAAACAATTTTGAAACGGAATTTAATATATTATAGTCTTTTAGCCGATCGCCAGTTTTAAAATCGAAAAAAACATACCCTCCATCTAAAATTTGAGCATATACATAATAACTATTTTCAATTTTAATTTCCAAAATGGCCCCAATTGTTACTTTTTGACGTTTCATTATATTTCATTAATGTTTGATTAAATTCCAAATTCTTTTCTACTAGCTTCATAATATTTTTTAGCACTTTTATTAATAGTACTTACACTTCTTATCTCATTCCCTGATGTACCACCTTGCCTTTTCGCCCCACCATGTTTATCAATATTATACTGCTCCCTTCCTCTTATTGCATTAGAATTGGTTGAAGACTTATCAAGAACTGAGGGACCATGTGTTTCATTCATGTGATGATTTTTATCTCTAGCCTCAACATTTTGACGTGGCTTGCCTGTTCCGCTTGTTTTGCCAGAATAAACGCCATCTATATCTGGATTTATTGGGTCTTTGGTATAAGTTTGATAAGTTTTAGTACCTTTTGGAGTTGCTTTTACAACTCCTTTACCTATATCATCCACACCACCTCTAGTATTTAATAATGCTGGCACCACAGCCAATACTTTTTCGGCGGTAGATGTCTCTATATCTCCAAAAAATGCATTATCGATTGAGTTAAGTCCTAGTATTTCGAGTGTAAAATATGTAGCGTCCGCCACACC
>JBBRJL010000451.1:0-3089 GCA_038219375.1 Chitinophagales bacterium
ATTCAGAAAAATAAGCCAATAATGATAGTAACGTTTCTTTATATTTTGCAGTGATGAGTAGTGCATTATGGTCTTATTTAAGCAACCACAATACAAATTCTTAGTATTATGGTTGCTTTTGTTGAGGAATTAGGTATTTCACTCACATCAAGATGTGATTGACAAGGTCTTACTTACGCTTTAAATTTGTACTTTCAAGTATGCAGATTTAGAAGTGCTCTGTCCAAATAATAAGATAAATAATAATGCTAATTATTTTTTCAAAGGTCAAGGCAAAAAAAAGAAGAGCGTTATAAAATCGTCGCAAACGATTTTAGCTCTGAACTGTGGCCACAGTGCCACAGCCACGACTATACTAACGGCGAGTATTTTTAACAAAGAGATTTGGAAAAAGAACCGCGTTTCATTAAGTTCTTTATTATGATAGAGCACTAGTTACTTTTGTAAAATCTTGTTGCGAAAAGTTTAAGAAGTTTTTTTATTTAATAATCAAAATTGTATTTATCATGAGTGAAAGATTGTTGGTTCAAATGCTTAATTTTTACTAGTGATGATCGAATTTTACTTTAAAAGGCTTAATTATTCAGATAAAATGCAATTACTCTACTATCAAAATTACCTGATTTACCCTTTACTTTGCAATATCAAATTTGATTAATAGCAGGGGTAGCCGAAAACCTTACAGAGTAGACAATAACTTCAAAATAATTTTAAAATGAAACAAAAAATCAAATTTATTCAGTTTTTTCTAATACTAATGCTACTACCTATTTTGGGCATGGGATCCAAGATTTTACCTGGTGAATACGTACAATTAAATCTTGTAAATGTAAAAAAGGGAGGCAACGATGCCTATGAAAAACTATTGGAATCTTTAAAACCAGTGGTTGAAGAATGTATAAAAGCAGGAGAACTTAAAGGGTTTAATGTATGGAAACGCACCTATGCAACCAATATAAGTGGTGAAAGTGCCTATACCGTTAGCTTTTATACTATGGACCAGGCATTGTCATGGGGAAGTAGTAAAACAAGCATGGCAGATGAGTACAAAAAAGTATTTCCTAAGGGTGACGTTTCGAATTTAACTAATAAGTTGATTGTCTTGAGAGATGTAGTATCTCAAGAGCTTTGGGAATTAGTAGATATTACTGATTGACATTACGTCAAAAATTGATCACTGTCAGATTTCACAACGTTATGAAATCTGATTTTTTTATAAAAAATCATTATATGGATTTTAAAATTTATAGATTCAGCTTATCACATATTTTAATTTTCTTACTAATTTTATGTAAATTCAGTCTTGAAGCTCAAAACACATTACCAAAGTCCGATATCGAAATTAAGGGTAAGATATTAAATGAAAATTCATCACCCGTAGCTTTTGCGACTGTAGCACTGATTAATCTTGATTCCATACCTGTAAATGGAGAAATCAGCGATGAGACAGGTGATTTTGCTATTACAGGGAATGTTTCAGGTACATACAGATTGATGGTTCAGCATTTGGAGTATGAGACATACTATTCAGAAGCAATACAATTGATGCCAAATAAAAAGCTTGTATATCCAGATATTGTCCTAAAGTCTGCATCTGTTAATATAGATGAAGTTGTCGTCACCGGCAGAAAAGCAATGATAGAAATTCAAGCTGACAAAATCGTATTTAATGTATCCAGTAGTCCAAGTGCTTCAGGCACGAATGGTTTAGACTTACTTCGCAAATCACCCGGTGTGACTGTGGATATGGACAATAATATTTCCTTATTGGGAAAAGGCGGAGTTCAAATCTATATTAATGGGATACAAAGTAGATTGGCCGGTAATGACCTTGCGACGATGCTTCAGAGCATGACATCAGACAATATTGAGTCTATAGAAATCATTTCAAACCCATCAGCCAAATACGACGCAGAAGGCAATGCAGGTATTATAAATATCAGGCTCAAAAAAAATGTATCGATTGGCTTTAATGGTAATATCACATCTTCTGCTTCCAAAGGGAACTTTTATCGCAGCAGTAATACTCTGGTATTGAATTATGGTGGTGAAAAATTAAAATCTACTTTCGAATTGAACGGATCACAGGAAGATAATCAGGATGATTTTTTTGATATTAAAAAACAAAACGCTTTTGTGCTCGATCTGAAGTCCAGAGAGATCCGAAAAAGACAAGGCTATAATATGGCACTTGGTCTAGATGTACAACTGACCAAAAATCATACCTTGAGTTTTTCGGGTAGGGGTATATTCAACCAAAATGAAAACAATCTGAATAGCACAACCGATATTTTTGACACAAACCCACTTCGACTCAATCAAATTTTATCGTCCAGCACATTTGCCAAAATGCCATCTCAGAATTTGAATTTTAATCTGAATCACCGTTGGGAAATTGATAAAACGTCGAGTTTTAGCTCGGACATCAGTTATGGAAAATTCACTACGGAAAGACATACGGATCAACCCAATACTTTTTTCGGATCGGATGGCATAACGCCGATTGTTGTGTCCAATAATGAATTTGATGCTGACACCTATATCAATCTCTGGTCTGCTAAAGCCGATTATGAAAAAAACTGGAATAAAATTACACTGTCAGCAGGAGGTAAATATGCCAGAGTAGAAACAGATAATAATTTCGCTTTTTATAATGTAGGAAATTCTGGTCCTGTCCTTGATGTTTCCAAAAGTAATGATTTTACCTATTTGGAGAATGTTGCCGCAGCATACGTCATTGCCAATGCTAAATTGGGTCAATGGATGAAACTAAACCTTGGGCTTCGCATGGAACATACCAACTCACGAGGACAACTGATCAGTGACCAACCGATAAACGATAAAGATGTCATCAGAGATTACACAGACTATTTCCCGAATGTCGGATTATCATATAGCGATCAGAAAATGCACTCTTGGAGCATTAGTCTGGGTAGACGGATTACACGTCCAAATTATCAGGATCTCAATCCTTTTGAGTCCCCGCTGAGTGAGCTGTCCGCCTGGAAAGGAAATCCGTTTCTAAGGCCAAATTATATCATGAATTATCAACTGTCTTATGCTTACAAACAAAAGTTGACCATCACGAA
>JBBRJL010000452.1:0-3088 GCA_038219375.1 Chitinophagales bacterium
GTGAACTTAGTGGTAAGATATTTATTGAACTATTGATGACAATTAGTTATCTCTATTCCCTAATGGACTTTCGCCTCTGCTTAATCGTCTGAATAGCTTAGCAAATCGAACAGAAATAGCAACAAGGTCTTTGGTTTCGAGTAAGATACTGAAGGTAAGGTCTGTATTTTTAAACCCAAATTCCTTACTGGAAATACCATCTACTTGTATGATTAGTGCATGTTCTATGTGGTCAAAGATGATACGTTTTCGTTGTTTGAAAGAAGCTAATTCTATAAAATACTGATCGTTCAGACAAGTCACCAATGCAGTTAAGTATTCATTTACTTCACTTTTGATAGCTAATACAATGACTTTTTGATTTTCTGACAGAGGTTTATGTCCATTCTTCACATGTGAACCAGCAGCAGAGATGATAAGTTGGAGAGATTGAAGTAAATCTTGCATTAAGTCATTACTCAAGATATAAAGCTGAGCAGTTTGTTTTTCTGCCAAAGGAGATTTTTTAATAGCTTTAAATAGATTATTTTTGACGTCTTTATAATAAGAACTAAGTTCTTCATATAATTTTTCAGCTGTTTTTATAGTATTTTCATCTTCATTTATGAGACCATTGATGGCAGCATTGTAAGCATTTGCAGTACTGGTAAGGCTTGTTGCAAGCATTTTTGATGATTTGCTTAGCTCCTTAATAGTGGTAAGGTCGATGGTATTTAAAACATCTTTGGACCTAGCCTTAAGTTTTTGTTTGTATTTATGATAATAGTTAGTTCCCATAATTACACCAATAATCAAAAGAACCATAAAAATCAAACCGAAAAGCTTGAAATTGAGCAGGATTAATGCCACAATTGCCGTAATAGAGAATGCAACCACAGCGGTAAATAGCCATCCTGCGATAACGTTTATAACACCTGCAATCCTGTAGGCAGCTGACTCCCTACCCCATGCGCGATCCGCCAATGAAGTACCCATCGCAACCATAAAAGATACATACGTCGTTGAAAGTGGTAATTTATAACTAGTAGCCAAACCGATCAACATACTTGCAGCCGTAAGATTGACTGACGCCCGCAAAAGGTCGAATGCTGGTTGCTCTACCACTTCATCAAGCTCGAGTGGCGTAAATTTTTCTTCTATTTTGCGTAAATATTTATTGGGAAGCCATTCAATCGCTGATTTATTGGCTTTCAAACTTGTCTTCACAATCCACCTCGAGAAGGCATTAGAATTGAACTTTTCTTCTATCTCTTCTTGTGACCCGAGACTCACCTCTGTTTCTGTCACACTTCTTGCTTTTTTAGAAAACCACAAGGTTAAAATCATCACAATACTTGCCAAAAACAAATAAAGATATGGCGTTTGTATTGGAAATTTAAGTCCAGACATCAGAAAACTATCAGGTGAAAGTCCACCACCTGACACCATCGACGCATGTTGAAATATTTCATATGACTGCCACCCTGCAAGTGGCACGCCTATAAAATTGACCAAATCGTTGCCCGCAAATGCCATAGCTAAACTAAATGTACCGACCATGACTACAATCTTGAGCGCATTAATCTTAAAATAATCAAAGACCCAAAACGCAAAAATCCAAAACATAAAAACTAAAAGTAAACTCTGCCATAAATTACTTTTGATAAAATCTGTAAATGCTTTTATGTCTCTATTACCAAAAAATATTTCGTAGACTTCCTGTCCTTTATATTCTCCCTTTTCAGCAATGGATTTTATAAAAATCATTTCATTTTCTTTACCTTTATTGAACGTTTCAATATTCCCTAGCAAAATGGTATCCGTTGAATTTGGATAAAACGATTTTTTATAATCAATCAATTCTTGTGTCAAAAGCTGTTCTGATGAATAGGTAGATTTTAGACCCTTATAAATTAAAAAATAAGATAAGGCTAACATAGCAATGGATGCCCAAATAATAGTAGCATATTTTTTATTTCCGCTAAACCGAAATCCGAATAGCACTCTCGAGAGAAACATAACCAACACACCTACCGTAAAAGATACAATAACGGACAAAAATATACTAGATATGATCGTATTCGTTTTTGACCAATTGATATAACCTATGACACCTTCTGCATGATCATTGATATTGAAAAGCCAATTCATGGGCTGATCATTCGTTAGAATTTTATAAGATGCCACAATAAGCGATGCGCCCAATAATTCAAATATAATGGAGACAGTTGTAGATGTTGGCAAACCCAATGTATTGAATGCATCAAGCAGTAAAATATCCGTTAGCATAACTGCCAAAAAAATGATTATGACATCACTTAAAGTGAAGTATTCAGGATTAAATATGCCTTCTCTTGCAATTTCCATCATCCCTGCAGAAGACAACGCCCCTACGAGAATACCAGCAGTTGCGATCCACATGATAGTCTTAAAGCTTGCCACTTTACTACCAATGGCAGAATTTAGAAAGTTGACAGCATCATTTCCTACGCCTACCACCAAATCCATCAACGCAGTTGCAACAAGTACAAAAAGTGCAATAATTAAAAATACTTCCATAAAATTATCAATAATATTGAGTGCAAAAGTCGGGTTTCATTAAGACTAACGATAACAAATCTACAATTTTTACCATTATCACAATAACTTTATTCTCAATTTTTTGAAAATAAACGCATAGATAAGTCGTATTTAGCTTTCTAGTAGCAAATCAATGTTAATTTAAAATTAATTCTGTCGATTGAAGCTGAATTGGAAGATCGGGAAGTGTAAAATACTTTGGATTAACTCCTAAGATTATCTTTTTCCACGTATAGCTCATTTCAAACTTGGTATTGGTAAGATGTTCTTTTCTAATTGCCCCATTTCATAATCGGGTATCATGGTATAAAGTTCTGGTAAGAGAATCATTTCTTGGAGTTTAGCGTCTATGTTAGTTTTTGGAAAATGTTCTAGTATTACTTTTGCACGTTCGATATGGTAGTTTTCTAAATCGAAAACAAAATATGATTTAATTTGAAAATAGTCAAGATTCCTTATCAAATTATATCCCAATATTTTTCGGAGTCAGTTATATATTGTTCTTTTATGTGACTATTCAGGTATAACC
>JBBRJL010000453.1:0-3078 GCA_038219375.1 Chitinophagales bacterium
GGGTCTATTATCACACAGATTTTTCCGTGGATTGGTCAAAAATTAGGCCTGCCAATGTCAGCCATTCTTATTTTATATTCTATGAGCTTCAACTTGTTTTATCTTGTTTCAAGCATCATTCTTTATAAATTAAAGGCATATCAATGGGCGATTATTCTTGCATTTTATCAGATTGGATTTGCTACAGATGCCTTTTTTTGGACCAATAATGAGATACATCAAGGTGTTTGTTATCTTTCACTTTCCGCGGGAGTATGGTATTATGCTCACGCTGAAATTCGCTCTCATACATGGTTACTTCGCACCTTAGCTGCGGTTTTATTATTTTTAGCAATACTAACTCATCCCCTCGTAATACCTGTTGTTGTCTTCGTGCTAGGTTTTATGTTTTTAGTGAAGGAACTTTCCATTTATCGGAATCGGGATATTGGTTTAGTCGTTTTCAGTTTTATTGCATGTTTAGTAAAATATTTCTTGAGTAAATCAAATTGGTATGATGGTGATAAACTTAATCAACTCTCTGGACAGTCGCTTTCATCGTGGGCTTCATTTATGGATAAACCTGCCGCCCAAGTATTTTTCCCTGAATTATTGTTGAGTCATTGGTCGGCATTAATCGTTTCTTTACTTGTGTTTATAGTATTGATAAGACAAAAATTATATTTTATTTTGGCATGTGTTTATGTTTTTTCACTGATCTATATGATTACCATTTCTATGATTATTTTTGACTATACACGATTCTATGCCGAAAGTCAATGGATGGTGATCGCTATTTTTATTGCATTACCGTTATTGTATCAAGTAAAGAAGGTTTCTAAATCTATCATTAATAAAATTACTATTTTTGTATTCTTCATTTGGTTATTCAATATGGTGGGTCCTTACAAAAGTTTTAGTCAAAGGTACGAATGGCAAACTTCAATATTGGATAAAATGGAGACAAAAGGAATTGATAAGTTGATACTTTCTGATGTAAGTAGTCAAACTATAGATACGCTGAAAATGTCTTGGGGACTGCCTGTTGAGTCTTTAATTATTTCCGTAGCAGAATACAAGAAACCGATGACTATTATAGTAAATCAGCCTGAGAGAGCCAAAGGAGATAGTAAGGTTTTCCTCTCTTGTTTTGAAGAGTTGCCTATTCATAAACTGAATCAAAAGTACTTTCCGCTCGATAGTAGCACTGTATATAATATTGTAAAGTATGATTCATTTTAGATGCCGAACATATATCAAAGATGGTGTTCCAAAAATATATATTTAAGCATGGTAAAAGTTGTTTTTATAATTAATTTCTATAGTTTCAAAATCTATTTTCAACTTAATTTAAAATTGTTTTGACACCAAATTGTAACGAAGATGTGTGAATTTTATCATTTTTAGGACCTATACCAGGCGTCAATAAATGTCTGTGGTACGATGGCTGTATGTAAACAGATGTATTTTGGAATATCTTTTTTTCTATACCAATACCAAAGCCAGCCGTAGCAAAATAATTATCTTTTAAGGCATATCCATTAAGAAGACCCTGAGTGAATTCTCTTTCTTCTAGTCTGGGTCTTACAGGTGTATATCTGTCTGGAGAAGGCCTGCCTTCTACAAGTACAGTAGGAATTTCATAGTCAGCATTCACAATTAAATTTAGTGCAACACCCACCATTATATAACTACTCCATGCTGGTTTGTTAATAAAATGATATTTAAGATTTAATGGAATACTTGCTATATCAAAAGTTATTTTATCCAAACTTGTTTCAAAATATATATCACTTGCATTTCCAAAGGCTTCTTTAAATAAGGCGGGTTGATATTCTCTTCTTGAGTAGTCCAATCCTGACTCAATCTCCAAATTATCATTTTTTGTAGAAATCCTAAGGCCATATGAGTTGTTTAGAGCTTCCTTAGTGTAAGAAGGTATAGAATAAAGCTTGTCAAATGGTGAGTTAATCAAGTTAATATCTGCTGATACAAATGCTGAGATTGCTTTTATAGTTTTACCTTTATTTGCAGATATTTGCATTGGAAATATCGAAGCCATTTCTGTATAGATAGGATCTATTTCTACAGGAATCGGTGCGATATCTATTTTCTCGTTTGATGTTAATATTCCTAGCTTTTCTATTGGCAAAATTACTGACGAAATATTTATACCATCCTGATCTAGAACTCCATATGATTCATTATCAACAACATTTTTAGATGCTATATCTAATAATACTAAAGCCGACTCAATAGGTAGCCCATTGGATTGTGTATTGGGTTGGACATCTTGATTTGATAAGTATGCGGTTAATGTTGTTTTTAAAATATCTTGTTTTTTTGTCCTTTTGGGTAAGGCCTTTCCGAATGTTTCATTTCCAACAGAACTTTCACTAAAAACTGGTGATGAAGGACTGTTTTCAATTTCAAATGTATTTTGTTTTTTGTTTTCTAGGGCACTTGCGAAGTTCGACGGATTTATTTGTTCCGCTTCATCTTCTTGGGGTAAGAAGTATCCATTTATATTTGACAAAGTAAATATTATAAGAAAAACTGCCACCAACTCCATAGCTTTAGAAAGGAATATGGAGTCTCTGCGATGCTTAATATTGTTTAGTTTTTCTTTTAGTAATTGCCATTGAGTATCTCCGCCAACATTGCGGTTGGTTAATATTTTTTCTTTAATGGTTTTGTCAAATGAATCGTCGCCAATGTCATGATGAAGCTCTGCATTTGCATCAAGGATTTTTTCAAACTTGGACCATGTGTCGTCCCCTAATGGAGACGAAATTGATGCAAGTTTGTTTTTTAATAAATCATCAAATTGCTCTATGTTCATCTTATATTTTCGTCATCACTCAATAAAATATTTTTAAGTTTGGTTCTTGCTTTCACAAGGTTTGATCTACAAGTACTCTCTGTGACATGCATAATATCCGCTATTTCCTTGTGCGAATACCCTTCTATAACATAAAGGTTAAATACAGAACGATATGAAAGTGATAATTGCTGCAATGCTTTTAAAATTTCTTCACTACTAAGTTGAGAAATGGCATCAGGTTCGTCAGAGCTAATATAATATGCGGTCTCCAGATC
>JBBRJL010000454.1:0-3068 GCA_038219375.1 Chitinophagales bacterium
ACTATAAATAAGCTCTAAAAATGAAACTTGGCACTAAAAACAAAATGTCAATGTTAAATAAAAATATTAAATAGGTAAATATAAGTTTTACCCAATTAATTAAAGACAACAAATCTAAAATTACATAAAATAAGAATAAAAATAAAGCAAAACCATCTTTTACCAAATAGATTAACAAATCACAACAAGATCAATTATAATAAACATTATGGTACATTTAAAATAATATATACTTTTGACACTGCATGTTTATACGAATTTAAATCAATCAAAACAAAAACACAAGATGCAATTAATCAGACTAAGTATTATCATACTAATGATGCTAAGGTTTTCGGCAGTCTATGCACAAGCAGATAGTACGATTTTTAACCAAATTGGCACTGAGCAAATTAAGACTTTAGCAACTACAGCTCAAGATACCACAGGTTTGGATTATAAAATTAACGCAAACTTCAAACCATTTGCAAATTTTACTGACAATGTAGTTTTATACCCAATTCACATCAATGGGAATGATAAGATTGTAATCGATGAAGAGAGACCTCAATGGTATCCTACCAAAACAGAGTCTGGCGTTGATATACCTTTTATTGTAATCCTATTGAGTCTAGGTGGTTTGTTTTTTTCTTTATATTTTGGTTTTCCAAGTATCCGAAAGTTCGGTTTAGCCATTCGAGTCGTACAAGGTAAATATGATGATATTGAAAATGCAGGTGAACCAGAAATAAATACAAATAACCTGAATACATCGCATGGTGATTTGGTAGATACTATAAAAGACGAAAGCCATCATGGAGAGGTCAGCCATTTCCAAGCATTAGCGACAGCGGTTTCAGGTACCGTAGGATTGGGCAATATAGCGGGAGTTACCATAGCCATATCTCTCGGTGGTCCTGGCGCTACTTTCTGGATGATAGTGAGTGGATTGTTGGGTATGACATTAAAATTTGTAGAGTGTACCCTTGGTGTTCAATATCGTGATATCGACAAAAATGGCGTAGTATATGGTGGTCCAATGTATTATCTATCCAAAGGCTTAAAAGAAAAAGGATATACAGGTCTTGGTAAAGGACTAGCAGTCTTATTTGCCATATTATGTATAGGTGGTTCATTTGGAGGTGGTAACGCCGCGCAATCCAATCAAGCCGCAGCACAAATATCTTCCATGATGGGCATGTCAGGCGGAAATTCAGGGTTTATAATTGGAGTGATAATTGCAATAATTGTCGGTATTACCATAATAGGTGGGATAAAAAGAATAGCGACTGTTACAGAGAAGGTTGTTCCTTTTATGGCTGTAATTTATATATTAGCTTGTATCACTGTACTATTTGCAAACTATACACACATTGGTACAGCATTTGGACAGATATTTTCAGAAGCCTTTAGTCCACAAGCCGGTTTAGGTGGATTGATAGGTGTATTGGTTATTGGATTCAGGAGAGCTGCATTTTCAAATGAAGCAGGAGCCGGCTCGGCTTCTATAGCACACTCTGCAGTCCGTACCAACTACTCTGCATCAGAAGGCTTGGTAGCATTGCTTGAGCCATTTATAGATACCGTAGTTATATGTACTATGACTGCATTAGTTATCATAATTTTCAATGTGGACGGTGCATTTATGTATGGATCAAAAGCGGTAACAATTGCAGGTCAAACATATGAAGGAGCAACACTTACCTCACTAGCTTTTGAATCATCTATATCTTGGTTTCCTAAAGTTCTTACAGTAGCAATCTTCCTTTTTGCAGTTTCTACCATGATTTCCTGGTCTTATTATGGCTTGCAAGCTTGGATGTATCTTTTTGGGAAAAGCAAATTCATGGAACTCACGTATAAGTTCTTATTTTTAATTTTTATAGTTATAGGTGCCTCAGCAAATATGAGCGCAGTTTGGGGATTTTCAGATGCCATGATATTAGCAATGGTATTTCCCAACATGATAGGACTGTTGTTCTTATTTCCAATAGTTAAAAACCAACTGGCAAGATTTGAGAAAGACATTAAAGGTAATTAAAATACATAGCCACATTTTTTCATAAAAAGTCGCCCGCTTCCCTCGGTTGTGGGCGGTTTTTTTTAGCAACCAAAGTCTTAAATTTTAAATTTTATGAATACATTTTATCTCCATCTTGGGTCTAACAAAGGTAATAGAACTGATTTTTTAACAGATGCCATGAAGCGTATATCATCCAAGATCGGTGAAATAAAAGAACAATCATCCATCTATCAGACCGAACCTTGGGGCAAAAAAGACCAAGACGAATTTTTAAACTTGGCCATTAAAGTAGATAGTAACCTTGAGCCTGGAGATGTGCTTTCTGCCATAAAAAATATCGAAGTCTCCATGGGTGTAGAAAAAAGAGAAAAATGGGGACCAAGAATCATCGACATCGACATATTATATTGTAATGATGTCGTGATGGAGACAGAAAACCTTGTCATCCCTCATCCACACATTTACGAAAGGAATTTTGTGCTAATTCCTCTTATGGAAATAGCGGGCGACTTCATCGATCCTGTAAAAGACATCAGCATTGAAGAGATATTTGATCTATGCAAAGATGAAAGTGAAGTATTGCTGTATGAAGAGTAGTCGTCTTCTAGGATGTGCATAATAAGTCAACCCCGAAAATGATACTTTTTCAGAATTCTAACGACTATTTTGGGTGAAATTTTAAAATGCCAACATACGAGGATATGCATTTTCTAATTTTACCTATAAATTATACCAATAGTACATCCATAATAGGCTCTTCTCTACATTGAAATGGAATAACTATGTATTCTAAAATCAAAATAATAATTTTATTAGAATGTAAAATTGAGTCCACTCCGAAAACAACAATTATTTGATAATCGTAACTATTCTGGTATAACCCCGAATGCGGTGAAATATTAGTTACCACGGATGTAAATCCGTGGTAAAAATGGAAAACTACCTGATTTTGGCGGTATTTTTGCCTGAAGGTTGCAAAAATTGTGCGAGTCTGCCTTTGGCATGGACAAAATGACTTTAGTCCTACATACACCTGAAAAGTTACTCCATTTGATAAATTTATTTT
>JBBRJL010000455.1:0-3063 GCA_038219375.1 Chitinophagales bacterium
TAAGATGATACTTTTTATTCAATTCAGGATCTAAGAAAGCTTCTTTGACCAGCGCCTGACAATCGTCAAATGTACCTTCAATTTCTAAAGCAGTAATATTTTCGCCAAGAGTGGTCAGTTGTTTTTCTTGTAGGTCACTCACCTTACCACTTGGATACAAGATAATAACTTCGATGCCAGGCGTTTTGTAAAAACCTGCTGCTACAGCGCCTCCCGTATCCCCCGAAGTTGCTACAAGAATAGTGGTTTGTTGATTTTCGTTCTTTATAAAATACGACATTAAAGCTGCCATAAACCTAGCTCCGAAGTCCTTAAACGCAAGACTAGGACCATGCCATAGTTCGAGGGAACCAATGTTTTCGCTCAACATAATCACAGGCGCAGGAAAGTTAATTGCACTATCAACGATTTCTTTCAGGTCAGCATCAGGAATATAATCTCCTATCAAGTTTTTACACACGATATAAGCGATCTCCTGAAAAGAATAATTTTCGATATGGCCTATAAATTCCTTGTCTAAAACAGGGATTACTTCAGGCATGTACAAACCTTTGTCTCTTGCAAGTGACTGCATGACAGCTTCTTTTAGCTCGACTTTTATAGATTTATTATTGGTGGAATATAGTTGCATATGGTTATTCGTTAGTAATAATCAACCTAATTGATAGGCTTATGTATACTTATTCCTGATGTAGAAAAGAGTCTATTGTAATACTCAATTGCATAACTATTTGTCATCCCTGCAATAAAGTCGCAAATTGTTCTTTTAATACGCTGCTCTCTTTTAATATCGTTCTTTTCTTCTTTGATTTTATTATAAATAGTTAGGACATCTTCTGGTAAAAATTCAAAACCTTTAATTTCGTCAGTATTTGTCGTAAATACTTCAAACAATCTTTTTACGATGTTTTTACCATTAAATTCTACTATTTTAAGTTTAGCTGATTGAATTTGATATTCATAAGTTAATCGTTTTAACACTTCAATCTTTAACATAATATCTTCATTAAGCTTTACTTTTGTTAAACACGGATTCTCCAAATCAACAAATTCTAAATCTACAGCATAAATAAACTGTGTTACTAAATTAGAACAAAATTTACTCCTTAAGTAGCCGTTACTACTTAACATTTTGGATTCCTTTATTGCTATTGAAGAAAAAGATACATCTTTATCATTTACGTCAATGCCAAATCTATCAGGAAAGAAGATGTCAAAGAGCACATCATTAACTTTACGCTCATCACATTCTCGAAAATTTTTAATACTTTCTCTATTTCCCTTATCACGAATCAGCCCCGCAAGTGTGGCTCTAAAATTTTGAATATCTTTATTTGTAAATAGATCTATAGGTTCTATAAATCCTCCTTTTGAAGAATCTTCTAAATCATAGACTGAATAAGCAATGTCGTCCGCAATATCCATTATTTGGCATTCAATGGTTTTAAAAGGGACAGATGATGAGATATTTAGTATATTTTGTTTAACGGTTTCAACTAATGTTTCTTCTTCCTTGTAGTATCCTTTAAAAAGTTTACCTTGTTTCCCTCGAGTTTCTGGTATACAATTATCGTATTTTAAGATACTTGCAATAGATCGATAACAAAGGTTTAAACCTTTTCTTAAGTCTTTTGTATCGCTAAATCCTGTGAAGTCATTATCATCACTTTCTGCGTAATCTTTTTTTTCAAGTTTAGAAATTATTCTTAAAGTTTGCGCATTGCCTTCAAAACCACCATATTCTTTCATACATTCATCCAAAGCATATTCGCCTTGGTGACCGAATGGAGGATGACCAATATCATGAGCAATACATGCTAATGAAACTAAGTCAGTATTGATAAAAGAATTTTGATCATAATATATTTTTTTTGTGCCAAAGAAGGTTTTAAGTTTATAGTTTATATGGTTTGCAATTGATTTACCTATTTCCGCAACCTCAAGCGAATGAGTCAGCCTACATCTAAAAAAGTCAGACTCCATTCCAGGAAAAAGCTGTGTTTTACCCTTTAATTTTCTGAAAGATGGGCTATGAATTAACCTAGCGTAATCTCGCCAAAAATCTGTCCTAACATTTTTTTCATTTTTTTCATAGTAATCCCAAAGTACTTCTAACTCTCTTTTAAAATCACCATCTTTATACAACTCAAATTTAGGCAGTTGTAACTTGCTTTTGGCCATTTGACTTAGGTGTAGTTGGTATTAATACAAATTTTTCTAGGTAAGTTCTTAATGAAGTTCTATAATCATCATTCATCGCAGACTTCGTGACCTCTACACTATTTTCTGTTGTTTGCTTAGTCGTATTTGACATATTCAATATATTTTGTATATGAATAAATTTGAGATGCAAATATACAACAATAAATTTATTTATACAATAAAAATTGTTATCGTATATTTTTTAATGTTTGTACCAAATCAAAATCTGATCGCTCCTTCGTGGTTTATTCTAGACAAATAAGTGTTGATGCTTACCTTTTTGGCTTGGTAAAGTTTGCCGGCAGATTCTATGACAGATTCTGCTTTTATGCTGTTGTCGCACAAAGCAAACATAGACGGACCTGCGCCACTGATGCTAAATCCTAGCGCTCCAGCTGCTAAAGCTGCTTCTTTCATCTCATAAAAGTACGGTATCAAATGTGCCCGCTGTGGTTCTACCAGCAAGTCCTGAAGTGATCTTGAGATCAAACCAAAATCTGATGTGTACATACCTGCTACAAAAGCACCGAGATTGCCTTGCTGACGAATCACATCTTTAAAGTTGACCTCAGGCGTCAAAATGCTGCGTGATTCACGAGTCAAAACCTCTACGTGCGGATAGATTACCGCTGCATATAATCCATGTGGTATATGAAGTTTTTTGATATCAAGTGTCTCATTATCTCTGATCAGCACCATTCCACCTAACAATGAAGGCCCTACATTATCGGCATGAAAAGCACCATCTGCTATTTGTTCACCTTCTACGGCAAATCTCAACAACTCGTACTTGCTCAACCCAGTGTGAAGAAACTCGCTTACGGCAAATACACCTCCTGCAGCACTCGCTGCAGAAGAACC
>JBBRJL010000456.1:0-3059 GCA_038219375.1 Chitinophagales bacterium
ATTATTCAAGGCTAAAATACCAGTATTAGGATAAACGAAAGAAACATTTTTGAACTCGATATCACCTTGTAGTTGGTACTTTTCATGATTTGTATTGATTAATGATGACTTTTGATCCATCAATTCATTTATACGTGCTTGTGATGCTTCTGCTTCTTGGACCACAGATGCGATCCAGCCAATAGACGTAACAGGCCAAGTCAACATATTTACATAGATAATAAACTCAGCAATATTACCCGTCGTAAGCTTCCCTTCATAGACTTGGTATCCACCCACTATAACTACTATTAAGGTACTTATTGAGATCAAAAGCAGCATTAATGGCTGAAAGTATGCTTCAATTTTTGCCAGTTTGAGAGATCTTTTTTTGAATTCTTCACTTTGGGTTTCAAAAAATGATACAAATTGATCTTCTTTAACATAGGACTTTACAACCCTTATGCCTGAGTATGTTTCTTGTGCGGTATTGTTGAGCGACGAAAGTTGTTGCTGTATTAAGGTGCTTTTTTCATTGATGAGTTTACTTACATAGTAGATAGAGATGGACAAAAGCGGCAATGGTAGTAACGACACGATCGTCAACATATGGTCAACTTGCCACATGGCATAAATGGTCATGATAAATAAACTGATCAAATTTATCCCATATAAAACTCCAGGCCCCAAGTAGTTTCTTACTTTTGAGATATCTTCAGATATCCTCGCCATGATATCGCCCGTCTGATTTTTTCTATAAAAGGTTTGATCTAAATCTGTTAAATGTGCAAATACTTCTTTGCGTAGGTCATACTCAACCAATCTAGACATGACAATGATGGTCTGACGCATGAAGTACATGAAAAGACCTTTCAAAATAGCAAATCCTGTGACCAAAAGTCCAAAGGTAAGTAAGATAGTCCCTAACTCCTCGTACATTACGGTCTTATCTGTACCCGAAAGTGTGCTATATTCTGTAAGTTTACTTTCTACTAGGTTGAGTGCATCTCTTACTTTTTGCGGTATGAGAATTCCAAAATAATTAGAACCTGTTACGAAAAATATTCCTAGTAAAAAATGCCATTTATAAATGACAAAAAACTTATTGAGTCTTAAAAGATGTTTCAACCGTTACCTAGTTTATGATAAAAAACCAAACGTCTTTTTCTACTAAAGTGTTTTGATAAATGGGAAACTAAACGTTAAGATGCTGAGAAATGCAAAAAAAGCCATTAAAATATTTTGGTATTTTAATGGCTTTAAATATTTCTAAATGATCGTGTATTACTTAGATGAAGCTTGGGTTTTTCGTTTTTTCTGAAATGCCAATCTTTGTTCCAAATTAAGAATTGACTCAATTTTCGGTCTGAATTCTTCCTCAATTTTAGTCATTCCTTTTGAAATTTCTGATTTTGAGAGGTCTTTTGAAAGAAACAAATCTACTCTTTTGTACTTATCTTCAAACAATGTGTACAGCTTATCCTTCTGTGTATTAGACAATTGGAGGTACTCACCTTTTTTATTTAATTGAACTTCTACTTTTTTTACTTCTGTGTTGATGAAATCAATATTCTTTTGAGAAAAAGCAAAAGAATTTACAAATAAAAGAACTACTGCCAAGAATATATACTTCATATGATTCAATTTTAGACCAAAATTAATAGGATTTATTTATAAATACAAATAATTGACATGTTTTTTTTAAAAAACAACACAATTCAATCCTTAAGAAGACTTGATTAGCCCTTACCTTTCTTTTTAAACGGATTAAAATCTTTGAGTTTATCTTTTATTTTATCAACTTCTTGACCTGCATTTTTGTCAATAATGTCCTTGGCTTTTTGTTTTAAGGAATCAGAGACAGCCCCTTTTGCCAATGAATCTATTTTATTAGAAACGACATCTTTTGCTTTTTTTGTAAGACTGTCAATGGTTTTATTGGCAGCTTCTTCGGCTTTTTTTCTTGCTTTGTCTACTTCTTCTTTTGCCCGATTTGTAATCGTATCCTTCAGTTCCTGTTCCTTTTTCTTTAGCTCTGTATTAATACTATCTTTG
This sequence comes from Chitinophagales bacterium, assembly GCA_038219375.1. Taxonomy (GTDB): domain Bacteria; phylum Bacteroidota; class Bacteroidia; order Chitinophagales; family Saprospiraceae; genus OLB9. Next base: position 2,035 of record JBBRJL010000456.1, read on the forward strand.
ATATTAGTCACCGTTTCATTAGCTTTGTCCTGCATAGCATTGCCTACACTACTTCCTTGGCTTGTTTTTGGAGTGATACTAAATTTGGGATTTGCAAAGCTGCCTGTCATTTTTACATCTAGGAAAATATTTGGCCCTTGATTGATATTTACGCCATATTTGGCAGCTTCTTTTTCTAATAAAGATAAACCTGCTTCCGCCGTAGCTCCGACCTTGTTTTTCTTCATCAATTCTCTTGGTATAGTTAAGTCAAAGTCATAATCCATATCTTTACCGAAACCGTGTTTCCCAGAGATTATCATATCTACGCCGCCAATATTTTTATTAAACGGTTTTAACTCAAGAATACCGTTAACGATGTCAAACCAGTTTTTTGTATTTGACAGATTGACTTCTTTAAGTGATGAAAGTCCAAGCTTGTCTGCCATTTTCCCTATTGGGTTTATACCTTTTATACTTCCAGTCACCGTCTCTATGAATCCCGATGCATCAAGTGTATTCAGGTCGGGCATCATTTGACTACCCAATTTACCCTTCATGACCAATGTGGTATTAAACAAACCGTCTATATAAGCGGCTATGGGTGCTATTTTCTTAAGCATTTCTATCTTACTAAAAGCTTCAGCAAATTTTATTTTACTTAGGTCAAGCTTTACGGAGAAGTCAGGACTGTTTAAGTTGGTAGTGTTGTAGATTCCTTCCATATTTATTTTACCACCAAGTGTTTGGGTTTCCACATTGCGGAGTGATACTTCTTTGTTTAGGACTTCTAAGTCTCCCTTGAAATCCTTTAGGTTCATATTGGTGTATGTCAAATCTTTTATTTCAGTGTGTATGGTCATACGGACATTTTCAGGCACAGGTATTATTGCCAAAGGTTCGGCACTTTGTTGTGCAGGTGCTTCCGTCAGAAATTTATTTGCGTCAAACTTATTGGACTTAAGTAGAATTTTACCGTCTATGGTTCCGTTATTAAAAAGGTAGTCATAGGCATTGAGTACCGCTCCAGAAACTACAAAATCATT
>JBBRJL010000457.1:0-3054 GCA_038219375.1 Chitinophagales bacterium
CTCTCAGGATGATGCTGCAACATTATTTTCAACATGATCAGGCCATCTACGCCACCCAAAGGATGATTGGAAACAACGATAAATGGACCAGCTTTGGGAAGTCTTTTTAAGTCATGGTCAGAGACAAATACGGAAATATTGAGCGCAGTCAAAATAGCATCTACAAATGCTAAGCCTTCTAGATGACAATATTTATCATAGATAACATTGAGTTTGTCAATACGCAATAGACGCATCATCGCCTTGGTCAGCGTGCTACCAGCAACACCATATCTCTGAAGGTGGAGACTGCGAGACAAATCAGCTTCTGTTAATATTGGCATCTACATTCAGGTTAAAACCCAAAGGTAGCTCTCCATTATTAAGTCAACAATATGCAAATATTAAGGCTACGTTACTTATGTTAATTTATTGGTTTTTAAAAATAATATTGAAGGAAACATTACCATAGCTACATTATGTCATTGACGTAAAGTGCAGCGTTATTAGTCGGTCAAGTCTATATGCCATAGCCACTGACAACAAAATAATTATAATGCTGATGTAGCCTAAAATATTATAATTGTGAATAGCATAAGAACTGTCACTGTATGTAATCCATCCACTAGTCAATGTAGCTAATCCTGAACCCAAGGACTGCACACACGAATTGAGACTCATGAAGCTGCCTCTAGTTTCGGAATTGACCGCTTGGGTAGTCATTGCTTGTCCAGGCACAGTACGACCGGTTGCTGTGCTAAACCAAAGTGCAAAAGTTATCAGCACTACAAATAGCGGCATAATAGGCATATTGGTAATAAAAAAAATAAAAATGGTAGAAATCAAAGCAGATGTTACAAATACTTGTCTTTTGCCATATCTATCTGCGATCTTGCCTGTAATCTGTGCCGTAATCATAGCGCTAAGGCCGCCACAAAGATAGATCAGTGGTGTATATTCTTGTTTGACACCTACATTGTACACCATGTACGGATTAATGAGTGGAATGATGATAAAATGGCCCATAATCATCAACATACTGAAAACTAATGCCGTGACTTGGGTTTTATTTCGGAATATTAAAAAAAAATTCTGTACTCGTTGATTCAAATCTATAGGATTCGCTAAATGAGCATCCACATTGGGAATAAACCTCCATAAAAATGGAAATAAAAAACTTCCCACCACCGCTACCACAATAAATGGAAAATACCAGTCAAATTTATTAGCAAGAAACAATCCAAATGGAACACCTACGACCGAAGCCAATGCAAATCCTCCCATGAGTAATCCCATAGCCTGACCACGACGCTCGTAGGGTATGACATCACCGATGATACTCAACACCTGTGCACCTATCAACCCACCGAAAATGCCTGTTATAATTCTAGCCAATACCATCGTGTAATGTCCGGTAGCAAAAACGCAACCGAAAGTACCCAAAAGAAAACCAAGATACGCCCAAAGCAAAAGCTTTTTACGATCAAATTTGTCTGCAAAAAAAATGGCAGCAAAACTACTGACAAAAGCAGCCAATGAATAGCTCGATACTATGACTGCAAACTGCGATGTGGTAAGTTCCCACTTAGGCATCAGGATATTGCCCAATGGCATCATGATCATAAAGTCGAGGATGTGGGTGAAGTTTAATAGTGCCAATAAAGCTACCAAGATGGTTTCGCTACGTTTCAAAACTAAGGATTTGGTGAATGATTGGACCAAATTAATGGTACATAATAAAGAATTTGTCAAATTTATTATCGCTCAGCAACAATAATAATTAGTAACAACAAAATATAAAATTAGTTTGATGGGAAATGAGTAGATTCTATCTATTTGGATTATTTGAAGCTCTTAAATCATAAATAATTTTTTAGGCTATGTTATATCTATACAAAATACTAAGAAATAGGATCGAAGATAATGGCTTTAACTTTAGTTTATTTAGAATGCAACATAATGCTTATGAGTTATAACAACTTTTTGTAGAAAAGTAGCAACAATTCATACTTACAAACGCAAAAATATTATCTACTTAAGATTTTTAATGATTACTTGTGATTTTGTCTCAATCTAAGGGACCTATACTACCAAGCTTCAAAAAAACTTTAGTAGCTATTTTGAGTTCAGAAAGTGGCAAAGTAGCAAGTGTTTCATTGAGTGTGGGTTCAGGTCCAGAAACTCTGAGCTTCTCTAATGGGTTTTGAACGCCATAATGGACATTCTGGCCTGGTTTTCAAGCTAATAGATTATTACGTAATGAATAAAGGTGTAAGTAAAATAAATATTTAAGTTATTAATAATTACTAATAAAAATTCTTAATTTCTTAAAAATTTCCAAGAATATAAATTGTCATGACAAAAAAAAAGAACCATATCTTTTAGAAGATATGGTTCTTTTAAAATGAAAATTAAACAAAAGAATAACTTTTAACTCAAGTCAAATTTTGTAACAATTACAATCAAATCGCCTAATTCATACCCATCTATTTTGATGGATGAAGATTTTTTAAAAATTGCTTTAGAATTATCTTCATTCAAAATTGATTTGTGAAACAATAATAATTGTTTTTTTCCATGTTTACTACAAGCAACTTTGATTCTAAAGTTGTCCGACTCACAAATTGAGATTAAATCTTGATATGTAAATGAATTAAATTTCTCTAAATATTCAACAAGTTGATCAATGTTATCAAATTTAATATTTAAATCATCAAAATTGGAATCGAAATTTTCAGATACTGTCTCAAAATTTTCATCACCTATAAATAAATTTTTCACCCTTTTAACTAAATAGTTGGAATCTTTTTTCTCAAAATAATTAAAAGAAGGCAAATCTTTTGGATATAAACTTACAAATAAACATGTATCTTTCTTATCAACAAAACAATAAAAATCATATCCATTAATTTCAATGATCTGACTTTTTAATAAAGATGAATCCACCCAGTTTAGAAACACAATATCTGCGTTTCTTCGTCCTTCAAATTGACCTATCGTAATTTCTACGGAATCATATTTACTAGACTTTCTGTTTTCCGTAATTTGAACAGAATAATTTGATAACGCTAACAA
>JBBRJL010000458.1:0-3048 GCA_038219375.1 Chitinophagales bacterium
AGGGTTGGTGGTGCCGGGTAAATCCGTGGACAAAGAGACAAAAGAAGCCTATTTTGACCTTAATTATGCCGTAGTCAATCTAGATAATTCCTTGGGAGAAAAGTCAGCTTTTGAGAAAAAAATAAACGCTGAACTTCATGAAGGACCAATGGCATACGACAATCAAAGGAATCTGCTATATTTTACGAGATCTGTAAAGGAAAAACGATATAACAAAGGTATAGCATTTGATACCGCTTACCTCCGTATCATGGTAGCAGACATGACCAAAGCAAAACCTTCGGTAGATGAACTGAACATTGATATTGAGCGCTTTTCTATCTGCCATCCTACCCTATCAAAAGATGGTAATACGATGATTTTCTCATCTGACAAACCTGGTGGAAATGGTAAAATGGATCTTTATATGGCATACTTTGATGGTTCGGTATGGAAAAGTATCGTAAACATCGGAGCGCAAATAAATACAGCTTCCAATGAAGTATTTCCATATTTGCTCAATGATACATTGTTAATATTCAGTTCGGAAAGAGATGGTGGAGTTGGTGGATTGGACTTGTATGTGTCAGCTTTGGAAAATGGATCTTGGACGCAAGCACAATTACTACCGAAACCTATTAATTCCACATTTGATGATCTAGGAATGATCGTGAGGGAAAATGGGAAATCTGGATATCTAACGAGCAATAGATTGGGCGGAAAAGGCGGAGATGATATCTATAGATTTGAAACTACCGCACCATTATTTGATAAGAATCATGATCAAATGGTAGAAACTCAAGTAACGGTGCTTGACAAACTCACCCTCGAACCTATAGACGACGTTAAAATCACTATGACACCGCTAGCCATTGATGTTAATAATTTCACGTTATCAAGTTATAATGTCGATATGCTTTCTGGCAAAGATCCTGGCGACCTATTGTTAAAACTTACACCCAAAAAAGGAAAATCACTACCATCTAGTATCAGTAATAAAGATGGGAAAGCATTTTTTAATATAAAAAAATCACAAAAGTATTTGGTTAGTTTTATATCATCTGAACATAGTGAGATTACCTTGATTTATGATTTTGCCACTTTTGGTAAAGAATTCAATATGGTACTCGAACCATTGGGGGGAGACCAAGAAGATGAAATATCAGACTCTACCGACAAAATGACTACGCACAATGAATCAGAAATAGATGAAGTCGTCATTCCGACCGAAAAAGGCGCAGTCATAGTATTTGAGAATATTTATTACGAATACAATAGCTCTAATATCATCAAGGGTGCAGCATCGGAGTTGGATGCTTTGGCAGTAGCCATGAAAAAAAACCTTGAAATATCAGTTATGCTTAATGCACATACTGACAGCAGAGGCACCGCTGAGTACAACCTTCAATTATCCTTAAATCGTGCAGATGCTGCTAGGAAATATCTCACTGCCTTGGGCATAAACGAAGAAAGAATTTCTATAAAAGGCTTTGGAGAGTCGAGACTTCGCAATGAATGTAAAGACAATATCCCTTGTTCGGAAGCGAAACATAGATATAATAGACGTACAGAAGTGGTGATAGAGAAGTGATGTAAGTTAGTCAATTAAATGGGAATTTAGATCACTCACTTCACCAAATGTTAAAACAAATCATCATTTGTGTCATGTTAATCCTAGAATGTAGAAATGTCATGGCATGCCAGACAACCTTGGATATCAATCGACCACTAGATACGCAAGCCAATTTACTGCTTCACCGAAAAACTGAATTCGGAATAACGACAGGATACTTTCTCTTTTTTTATAATGCCGAATTTTCTATGGCAAAAAGGAAAAAGGTATCAAAATCTGTTGTTCTAAAAGCCAAACCTGTAATGGGATTATTTGTTCAGGCTTTTTTGTTCGATGGTAAAAGTAGAGGCTACAATATATATATCGGAGGTGCAGGTGGCATGACTGCAGGAAAAAAAAGATAGATTTTTTGAATTAACCCTAGGCGGAGCATATTTTTATTGGCCCAATAGTGAGCACCAGTACTTCAACAATGAGTTTTTACTTATAGTTTCCATAGAATTTAAACACGCTTTCGAGAAAACAGCATTTAGACTTGGCGTAGGATTTCCTTATGGTTTTTATATTTGTTGCAATTTTTAAATAATCTATCACCTTTAACTATACGGTAAAATACAAATTAGACAAAAATAAGCGAAAAAAATTATTACGCTCGTTGATGGCAACACATTACATCCATTATCCTTTTTTAACAAACTACGAAATCTGATAAATCCGTGAGGTGTTTTTTGCCTTCAAATGTTACCCAATAACTACACCTATAGTATTTACGCTACTCTTTGCGTACTCCTTTCAAATAAATTCGAAAGCTTGATAAAATAAGAACTATACTTTCCAATTATAATAATTCACAAATCAACATTTCGTCAAATTATAAAATGAAATTAATTTTGAATAAAATAAATGAAATTGTTTTTTATTTCAAATCAATAATGATATCTTTGCACCGCTTTTGATAAAAAGCAATATTCTTTTTGAAATGCGGGTGTGGTGAAATTGGTAGACACGCCAGACTTAGGATCTGGTGCTGCGAGGCTTGGGGGTTCGAGTCCCTCCACCCGCACTCATTTAGAATGCAAGAAAAAATAACTATCTTATATTTATTATTACATTCAATGTTCCATTTATTTTATTAATCATTTACAAATTTTTCTATGCAGATTGTTAGAAAAGACATCGACCCGTTAAACCTTAGTATCGAACTTACCTTAGAGCCGAGTGATTACTCACCTAAATTTGAAAGCGAGCTAAAAAAATATAAAAACCAGGCACAACTCAAAGGTTTCCGTAAAGGAATGACACCTATGTCTGTAGTAAAAAAAATGTATGGTAAGTCCATTCTTTCAGATGTACTTAATGCAGCAGTACAAGAAAAGCTTTTCGGATACTTGGATGAACAGAAAGTAAATTATCTCGGTCAGCCGCTTCCTAATAGAGAAGTCAATATGATTCTCAACTTAAATGTCAATGATTACCAAGACTATAAATTTGCATTT
>JBBRJL010000459.1:0-3047 GCA_038219375.1 Chitinophagales bacterium
GTTTATTGTGCCTTTTATCTGCAATATCAGATCAATATTCAAGCTTCGCCCGAAGTGAATATACAAATGATTGAGTCAGCCATTCAAGAAGGCAATTACTTACCGGATGTCAAGATTGTAAAAGAAATTCTAAAGAATATATTCAATATTGTACGAGCATAATTTAAATATTAGTTTTTCTTGTAAGTCGTTTTTTTTGAATTAATCAAATTGTTTACCCAAAATTTGCTCGTATTAGTCTATTTTTTAGTGTTTTAATTAATTTATTTATCTATATTTTAGGGGCATATTAGGTTTAGATTTGTGTCAAAAAAATATATTTAATCATACATTAATGTATTTTAGGATGGTGAGAAATGTTAAAATTTTATTAAAAAATACTATTTTTTGATAAATTGGCAACAAACTATCTCTTTGATTTATTACTTTTGTCAATCAAGACCCGAAAAAGTTGTTATTTACACAATAGTATATGAATCTGAGAATTTTTCTTTTTAGCCTTTCATTTGTTTACCTATCACCAGTGATAGGCCAAAACAAAATAAAATGGACTTCTTGGGATTTAGCTCAAGAGAAGATCCAAAAATCTAACAAAAAATTCATAATTTACTTTTATTATGATGGCTGTAAATGGTGCAAATTTATGGAAGAAAACACATTTGCCAATGATCAATTAGCTAAGTTTGTAAATCAAAATTTCTACACCTTCCGCATTAATGCCGAATCTACTGATAAAATAGCAATTAAAGACAAGTCTTATTCATCTGTTCGGGTAGGTAAACACGATTTTCATGAGTTGGCAGTTGATTTGCTTGGAGGATATATGTCTTTTCCTGCAGTAGCCTTTATGGACGAGAAATTTACCAAAATTCAATCTTATGATGGATTTATAGAACTTGAAGATTTTGAAATGCTTCTAGCCTTTTACGCTGGAGATCATTATAAAAATACAAGGTGGAAACGCTATGCAAACAATTACTGCAAAGAAAACCACTTCAATTCATTGGTAAAAGATAAAAGATAAATCAGACCTTCTTTTGTTTGTTAGTTCAAGTTTTAAATACCTTATGCGACAAAATGATTCTTTTAATTTATTGTGACAATAGATTAAATTTACTACTTTTGAGCTTCGTTTGTCTATTATAATTTTACCCTAATTTCTCACAGAATGAATAAATTTTTGCCATTTGTAGTCGCTATTTCCATTGTAGCATGTAAAGAAAAAGATATGTCAATCGTACCGCAAGACGCATTACAGTACCCAGAAACAAGAAAAGATACCTTACAGGCGACTTTTTTTGATACTACATTGACGGACCAATATAGGTGGCTCGAAGATGATTTATCTCCTGAGACCAATGATTGGGTAGATGCTCAAAATGTAGTCACTTTCGGATACTTGGATAAAATCCCATTTAGATCGGAGTATAAGGCAAGACTGGAGGAACTCTGGAATTATGAGAAATACGGTGCACCATTCAAAGAAGGTAACTTTACCTATTTTTATAAAAATGATGGCCTTCAAAACCAGTTCGTATTATGGAGAAATAATGGCGAAAAAGATGCTGAAATCTTCCTAGACCCTAATACTTTTTCTAAAGACGGCACAACATCGCTTGCTGGCATTGAGTTTTCAAAAGATGGATCAAAAGTAGCATACCAAATTTCTGAAGGCGGTAGCGACTGGAGAAAAGTAATCATAATGGAAGCCGTCAGCAAAAAAGTACTGGAAGATACACTTATAGATGTGAAGTTCAGTGGTTTGTCATGGAAGGGAAATGAGGGTTTCTACTATTCAAGTTATGACAAACCAAAAGGTAGTGAATTGTCTGCCAAAACAGATCAACATAAATTATATTACCATAAATTGGGAACTTCTCAGAAGGATGATAAATTAATATTTGGAGACATACAAAAAAGAAGGTACGTCGGTGGTTCAGTTTCTGATGACGACAGATATCTATATATTACAGCAGCAACATCTACTTCTGGAAATGAACTATATATGATAGATCTGCAAGACAAATCCGGTAAGCTAGTTACATTAGTGGACAACTTTGAAAATGATAGCTATGTTATTGAAAATGACGGATCTAAGCTTTATATAGTGACCAATATGAAGGCGCCAAATAAAAAGATAGTCACTACAGACGCATCCAACCCTAAAGCTAGTACATGGGTAGATTTCATACCTGAGACAGACAATGTACTTGATGCCGGTACTGCATGCGGATACTTTTTTGCGCATTATATGAAAGATGCATTGTCCAATATCAAACAATATGATTATACAGGTAAGTTACTTCGTGAAGTGTCTTTGCCTGGCGTAGGCACAGCATCCATGGGTGGCGCAAAAAGGAAAGAGACGGAAGTTTATTTTTCCTTTACAAATTATATCACTCCGGGAAGCATCTATAAATACAATCCTGCAACTGGAGCATCCGAAGTTTATGTTACACCCAAAATTGATTTTAATCCTGAGAATTACGAGTCGAAACAAGTGTTTTATACTTCCAAAGATGGTACAAAGGTTCCCATGATTATTACACACAAAAAAGGACTTAAACTTGACGGTACCAATCCTACTATGTTGTACGGATATGGTGGTTTTAACGTAAGCCTTACACCTAGCTTTAGTATTTCTAATGCAGTGTGGATGGAGCAAGGTGGCGTTTATGCAGTACCAAACCTGAGAGGCGGTGGCGAATATGGCAAAAAGTGGCATGATGGGGGAACACAAATGAAAAAGCAAAATGTATTTGATGATTTTATAGCGGCTGCCGAATATCTGATAGCTAACAAATACACATCCAATCAATATCTCGCCATCGCAGGTGGATCAAATGGTGGTCTTCTCGTAGGGGCTTGTATGACTCAGAGACCAGATTTATTTAAGGTGGCTTTACCAGCTGTTGGCGTACTCGATATGCTTAGATACCACACATTTACTGCTGGTGCGGGATGGGCTTATGACTTTGGTACCGCCGATCAGAGTAAAGAAATGTTTGATTATTTATTAGGATATTCACCAGTGCATAATGTAAAAG
>JBBRJL010000460.1:0-3040 GCA_038219375.1 Chitinophagales bacterium
GCTTTGTTGAGTACTTGATTCTTTCGAAATCCATTATCCACTTCTTGAAAAACTTGTTTAACTGGAATTTTGAAGTTTGGATGTATAAAATCTAATGTACTCTTAGTATCATCTTCCGCAACAATTATTTCAAAATCCTGACAAGACTGTTTATCCAAAGCATTAAATATCAATTCCAAGGCTGCCTTATTCTTATAATAAGCTATAATTACACTAAATAAGTTCTTGTTTGTGAAAGCCATGAAAAAATTAATTGTTTTTAAATCAATGGCAAAAGTAATTCTATTTGGAGATTTCTATAAAGTAGATAGAAAATAATTAAGAATATCTCTTGAAAAAGATATTTGACCTGATAATTATTGGCTTTATTTTTTGGTCATTAATTTACCGAAACAGAGCGTAGATGTATCACCACAAAATACAATATAATTCACTCATATCTAATTACTTATAATAACATAATTGAGCTTTGCTGTTAAGATTTTGTTAAAAGTATATGTAGTTATAATCCAAGTATTCTTTATGGCGTTATTAGGTGAAGTTTTGTGATTGATGGATTTCTTGAAACAATAAATTAAAAATCAAAATTGTATTTTAAAAAATGATTTTCTAAATTCAATAATAAAAAATGAAGTCTTATATTCAGTTAATACTAGCAGGCGTTACAGGCGGTCTCATTGTATTGGGTGGATTAAACATGTATATCGGTGAACATAATGTCCAAATTGAAAATAGCCCCGAACCGTCCTTTGTAAATTACAATATGTCTCCTTCTTCAGTCAATTCGAATATGCCCAACGATTTTGTAATGAGTGCGAAAACATCTACGGGTTCAGTAGTACATATTTTTGCTGAAGAAAGCGATGAACTTGCCAATCAAAACCGCAAAAAAAGAAGAAGTGTAGACCCTTTTGATGGTTTTTTCGATTTGGAAGGATTTTTTGGTGATAACTTTTATGCTCCGAAAAATGGTAGTGGTTCTGGGGTAATTTATTCTATAGATGGGTACATTATAACAAACAATCATGTAGTGGCATTTGCAGACAAAATCGTAGTTACTGATTCTGAAGGCAACAAATTTGATGCAGAAAAAATAGGTACGGACGAATCTACAGATCTAGCAGTAATAAAAATAGTGGGTGCAAAAAATCTAGTGCCGATTAAAATAGGAGATTCTGAAATAGTTCAAGTAGGTGAATGGGTGCTGGCTGTTGGAAATCCATTCGGATACTTATCGTCTACCGTTACGGCAGGTATTGTGAGCGCAAAAGGCAGAAAGTTAGATATAATAAAAGGTGAAAAAGCCATTGAAGAATTTATTCAAACGGATGCAGCCATCAATCCTGGCAACAGCGGAGGTGCACTTGTAAATTTAAAAGGCGAGTTAATAGGTATTAACACAGCGATTGCAACTCCCACAGGTACGTTTGCAGGATATTCGTTTGCTATACCTACTAAGATTGTGAAAAGAGTCGTAAAAGATATTATTGAAAAAGGTGGTAATATAGAAAGAACAAGTTTAGGTGTAGGAGGATACGACGTAACCGAAGAAATTGTAAAAGAATATAATCTTCAGATAAAAAACAATAAAGGTTTCTATATTGAAGAAGTGGAAAAGAAAAGTGCTGCTCAACTAGGAGGGCTTTTGCCAGGTGATGTTATCGTATCTATCAATGGAAATGTCGTAGGTAATTATGATGACATTGAAAAAATAATGAAGTACAATAAAGTTGGAGATAAAGTAAATATAAGAGTCAATAGAAATGGCAAAGAAATGACAATTCCCGTCCAACTAAGAAAGTCGTTTTAGTGTTTAGTAAATAGTCAATTGTTATCCCAATCATGAGAAAATTGGAACTTAAACTCAAGATAACAGAATCTAAAAAATAGTTTTGAGTTTAAGTTGGTTAAAGAAAAGTTGGTTTTTCGTTTTGTTTTGATTCGTCTGCTCTCCCAAAAGAGCAGACGTTTTTTTTGTACTTAGCTCAAATATTTACCTACAATAGGCATTCTCCTTCCTACCCCAAATGCTTTAGGGCTGACTCGCAGCACAGGCGCAGTCTGATGTCTTTTAAACTCATTAATATTGACCAGTCTAAGTATTCTCCTTACCAATGTGGCATCATATCCCATATCGATGATATCTTGTGGACCTTGACACTTTTCAATATATTGGTATAAAATAGTATCTAGAATATCATAATCAGGTAGACTGTCACTATCTTTTTGATTCGGTCTAAGCTCAGCAGATGGGGGCTTGATAATGGAGTTTATAGGTATCCATTCATCATCCTTATTAATGTAGTGTGCAAGCTCATAAATCTCTGTTTTGTAAACATCAGCCAAAACAGACAGTCCACCACACAGGTCGCCGTAAAGTGTACCATAGCCAACGGCCATTTCACTTTTATTGGTCGTATTGAGCAAAATGTGGCCATATTTATTAGATATCGCCATATTTAGAATGCCCCTTACTCGAGCTTGAATATTTTCTTCCGTCACATTAAATGGTAACTCCCCAAATAATGGTGATAACTTTTCCATAAATGCGTCATACATGTCTTTGATAGGAACGATATCGTATTGGATACCTGATTTTTTTGCCAAAGTTACAGCATCGTCTACGGAGTGATCTGTCGAAAACTGAGATGGCATGAGCAAAACACGCACATTTTCAGGTCCCAAAGCCCTCGCTGCAAGTATAGCAGTCACTGCAGAATCTATACCACCTGACAGACCTAAGACGGCTTTGGAAAAACCCAGTTTACGGAAATAATCTTTTATACCTAGTACAATAGCATCGTGTATGAGTGCTATTTTTTCTTTTGGCTGTTCCTGAATCGATCCACCTGCATCCACTTCATCTACATGATAATGCCTTATACTTTCTTCAAAATATGGTAATTCATCATGGAGCGCACCATTTTTGGACATTACAATAGATCCACCATCGAAAATCAGTTCTGTCTGAGCACCACAATGATTGACATAAAACATGGAGACCCCATATCGCTCAACATTGGCTTTGACCACGGCAATA
>JBBRJL010000461.1:0-3032 GCA_038219375.1 Chitinophagales bacterium
GGACAATTGTGTGATCCTAGCGATTTGTGGTAAAGGCAGTTTATCGTCGTAACTAAATAATACAACTTCGACTTTTCCTTCAGCTTTTCCTTCGACTCTCCCTTCAGCTTGCCCTTCAGCCTTTCCTTCGACTTTCCCTTCAGCTTTTCCTTTGTTTTCAGCTTTTTGTGTAGCTGTTTCTAGCATATCTCTGGAGATACGCATACCTTCTACATATTTATCATATTCTCTTTTAGCAACAGTATCCATATTGTCGTATTTTAAATGTTTAACTACTTTATCTAATCCCTTGGCGGTAATCCTATCTGGAAGGGTGGTGTATTTCAAAAAATAAATCCATTCATCCAAAGGTGCCAAAGCATGTTTATTAAAATTATTTACCTTGATTAAAATTATTTCAGGAAATATTTCAGAAGGATATTTTTTACCAAATTTTTTTTTCTGGAAATCACCAAGTTCTAGTAAGTCATCATTATTCATACCTCTGAAATTCATGCTGCCTCGATATAAGTAATCGTCCCCCTGACCGATATCAAAATACAGAATATTAATTGAATAAACTTTTTTAACTTGATTAAAAGGTTTCCCTTCCGTCATATACTCAGTAATCACTTTTGATGTACCATAAAGTATCCTATGAAAATAATCAGACTCTTCATAAAACTGTACTTCAATAATGATCAACTCACCCTTCTCATTCTCGCAAAGCATATCCACTTGATTATACTTATCATCTTGATCATTTTTATTGCTCTCAGATTCCAACATATTTTTTATTAGGATATCTTCCCCGAGCAATTCAGTCAAAAAACCTTCAAGTATAACAAAGTTTGCTTTCTGTCTCAAAAGCTTTTTTGATGCCCAATCAAAACTTACTAACGTTCGAGTATTCATTATTTATGGTGTAAACAACAAATGTAAGTAAAAAATTCAAAAAAGTGACAATATTTGATCATTTAAACTTTTTTGGTCCAACCATTAATTTGGTAAGACCTAAGCATAAATCAACCCATGCACTTCGTGGTTTTCTAAGCTTCTCTCATACCTTTGAAAGACATTTGTGCAAAGTACGGGTGATCTAGGTTTACGATAAGTTCTTGTCTTTGAGTGTGGATAATGACATCTATGTCTTCCAAAGGAATCGCCCCTAGTAGTGGCTCACTATTTCTTGGAAGTACCACTGCACGACATGGAGTGGCTCTATTTTTGAATCTCGATTGAACATTGTCCACAACCTCATATCTTCGGATACCACCATCGGCAAGCATTCCTTTTCTTTTTTCAACAACTGGAAGCTTCAGCTGCTCCTTTATCTCTTCATTGATACAAAGATTATAAGCATCCGTATCTACGAGCATTTTGACTGTCATCATCTTGACATCATCCTGATCTAAAAGATATCTTCTGACCATCTCTAAGTCGCCACTATTTATGATTTCTGCTTCGGCATGTACCAAACCCACAGTATATGTTTTGTTGATTAACGATTGGTCTTTTGTGATAGTTTCCTAAGGGGATACATTACTTTTCAAAAAATCCCACACTACCACCTACCCAATCTTTGTCTTTATTGTACTTGACTCCTATCATTTTACCTTTGGATAGCCTTACTAAATTGGTAACAACAAAAGCTTTTGGTGCATCTTTTGGCCACATCATGAGCATTCTTATCTCTGCTTTCACGGGCTCGTTTGGAGATTTTATGATTGGTTCATATTTTACCTTTCGTTGAAGGATAAAGTTGGTTTTATCATCAATTTTATCAATATCTTCTTTTGTCAAATCGATGATTACCCCTGCTCCTGCAAATGAAAACAAAGGCTTTAAAACATAGTTTTCTAGATCTAGTGGCAACGCATCTAGTTCATGTAGGAAGTGTGTTTCAGGCACATATTTATTTTTCAGGAATGGCAGCATATATTTACTTATCCTGTAAAACCAGTTTGGATGCCCAATCCATTCTACATCAAGAACATCCGTAAATTTGAAATTTAGTTTCAAGTCAGGACGTTGATCCAATTCGTCAAAAATGACTCTATTGTATATTTTTAAAATACGTACTAACTCACCAGATTTATCCTTGTAAAACAATTGATCTCCTTTTTTGATGACTTCGGTGATACACACTATAGGAATGCCTAGCTCAACAGAAGTACTAAGCATATCGATGTAAGTCGTCTGTTTCTCGGGTTCAATCTCTAGTAGTACAACATGTTTTGGATCTGTATCTCCTACTATGATGTCGCCCATCATTTTTTTGTACTCATCCGCTGAGATATCATCAAAAAAGCAAGTTAAATTATCTGGTATTTCAAAATATTTTTTAAAAGCTTCAGAGACCATATATTGGAAAAAGTAAACAGAAGGGAACCCTTGTATCTCTATTAACATTGGTATTGGGTCACCATTTTCATCAAGGCAAACCCCAAAATCCATCTGTAGGAAAGTAGTGTGTTCATCCTCATTAGGAACAATCAGGCTTTCATCATAAAGCGCTCCTTGCGTAAATGACTTAATATCAGGTCTCCGCACCACTTCATTGATAAGATCACATGCTTCAAGCAATCGGTCTTTTAGTATTTTAGGTATAAAAAGTGGTGTCTCTGCTACTCTAAACAATGGTTTTTTGCCATACTTAGCTTCCAATCCATCTAGAAATGCTTGATACTTTTCTTGAGTAAAATTGTGATTGTATTGATCTCTGACGGATGGTATCATACTAAGACTGCATTGTTTTCGTATATGGAATCAAGTGCATTTTCAATAAACATAGGCAATATTGTATCGTGGGTCAACTCTATTTTGTCGGGGTCATCGATGTGATCCATCATGGAATCATACTTGGCCTGCCCAAAATTTTCGATGACTCTATTTCTGATTTCTATTTTCTCAAAGTGGATTTTCATACCTACCGGATCTGCTTCAGGGTGAAACTGCGTACCAACAAATTCATTTGAAAACCTAACAGCCATAATGGCCCTTTCGTAATCTACATGATCCCTTATTTTTTCCATGGCTAGAATTCTAGCACC
>JBBRJL010000462.1:0-3017 GCA_038219375.1 Chitinophagales bacterium
CATAATCCTTAAAAAACTGGCAAATGTACCGACACATTTAGACATGAATTTAGTATTCGGATTTTTGGAGGATAAATTATTGGGCGGTGCTTCTTACACTTTAGGAGCTGACAAGAGATTAGGCTTTTTGATAGGAACAAAAATGGAGAAGCTCAATCTTTTCTATTCGTATAATACATCATCAAACTTAGTTCAGGATTACAATAGTGGTTCACACGAGCTAACATTAGGCGTTAATTTCGGAGGGAAATAAAATTCAACACAAATTATACCATAAAAAGGAGATCATTAGTAATATTGGTCTCCTTTTTTTGTTTATGGCAAAATGAATATTTACCTTTGGTTTTTTCAATAGTTGAAACCATAAAAGATGAGGATAAACGGTCATGGCCACCTACTGCCCTACCCTAGTCAGATACCTAAGTTCATGAAAGACAAAGAATTTTTCTGGGTAGAAGACGACATGAGTTGTATGTGTCAAGGCAAATGGAGACGTCCTGTCACAGATGCCAGTTTTTTTCTAAAAGAAAAGCTAGAGTGGATGTTTACCAACCATATCGATAAAGAAGTGGTACTCAATCTTTCACAACTCTATTGCAATGGATACAAAAAGGAAGATGCGTATGATGTCATCAGATTCCAAAACGAATTTAATGCTTCTCTCCAAGCAGAATATCCTGACAAATTTATCTCTGGTTTTGTAGTCCAACCGCTATACGTTGACGACGCTCTCGAAGAAATAAGGCGTTGTGTAGAAGAATTTAAACTACCATTATTATGCTTACCTACCCACTTCTTAAATAAAGAAGGTAAGTGGACAGCTATCGCAGATGAGTCCGTAATACCTATCCTAGAACTTGCCAATCAGTACAAGCTTGCTGTTGAAATCCACCCTTATAATGCTGAAGATATTATCCAACTGGAAGATAAATTTTGGCGATTTCACCTCATATGGATGTGCGCACAGACGGCAGATGCTTGGCATTTTTACAGTTTGATGGATTTTCCGGATAGATTTCCTGATGTAAGGACTTGTTTTGCACATGGGAATCAATTTGGACAAATGGGTTATGGTAGAAGAGTACAAGGGTATAAAGGCAGACCAGATCTATTTGTAGATAGCAAAGACCCTGAGACCAATAGTCGCAACAGTAATGTTTTTTTTGACTCGATCGTGCATGATGTCTTATCTTTTGAGTTAATGGTAAAAAGAGCTGGAGTCCATCAGATTGTAGCAGGACTTGACGACCCATATCCACTTGGTGAAATGGAAAGCGTACCAGGAAGTTATCCCGGCAAGGTGATAGACGAAGCGGTATCAGCTGGCATTATAACATCAACCGACAGAGATGACATCTGGAACAAAAATGTCATAAATTGGCTTTATGGAAAATGAAGATATTGATCTGAAAAGCTTCAAATACCTAAACATACACCTATATTTGTAAAATAAATAATTGATAATAAACAAAGATATTTTGAATACATCACGTCAATTTGCCCAAGAACAAGATCAGCTAGACCCTTTAGCAACTTTTAGAGACCAATTCCACATACCTAAAGATAAGGATGGGAAAGATACCATATATTTATGTGGCAACAGTCTCGGTCTAATGCCCAAATTAACTTCAGAGTACGTAAATCAAGAACTAGAAGACTGGAAAAATCTTGGTGTAGAAGGTCATTTCCATGCCAAAAATCCATGGATGCCCTACCACGAATATTTGTCTGAAAAGATGGCAAAAGTGGTGGGAGGACTTCCGTCAGAAGTAGTCGTCATGAATAGTTTGACAGTCAACTTGCATTTGATGATGGTAAGTTTTTATAGACCTACTAAAAGCAGACACAAAATCTTATTTGAATATTCACCCTTCCCTTCTGATAGATACGCCATAGAGAGTCAAGTGAAATTTCATGGATTCGACCCTCAAGAAAGTATGATCGAACTCAAGCCCGATGAAGGTGAAAAAATAGTGAGCTTGGACAATATCAAAAATATCTTGGCAACACATGGCGATGACATTGCCCTTATCCTAATAGGTGGCGTCAATTATTATACAGGTCAAGCATACGACATAAGAACCATCACTACTCTAGGCCATGCCAAAGGATGTGTGGTAGGATTTGATCTGGCACATGCCGCAGGAAATATACAGCTAAACCTTCATGAAGATGGACCAGATTTTGCAGTTTGGTGTACTTACAAATACCTCAACTCTGGACCAGGTAGTCTTTCAGGATGTTTTGTCCACGAACGACACCATACGAATACAGCATTACCGAGATTTGCAGGTTGGTGGGGACATGACAAAAAAACAAGATTCCTGATGGGTGACGAATTCAACCCAATATCCTCTGCTGAGGGTTGGCAGTGCAGTAATCCACCAGTACTTTCTATGGCAGCCATAAAAGCATCGCTATACATTTTTGAACAAGCAGGAATAACCGCATTAAGACAAAAATCCGAAAAGCTCACTTCCTACCTTGAATACCTCATTACCCAAGAAGCCAATGATAATATTAAGATTATCACACCAGACAATCCAAAAGATAGAGGATGTCAGTTGTCCATACAAATGGTAGTGCCTGACAAAAGATTGTTTAATTACCTTTCAGAACACAGTGTCATATCAGATTGGAGAGAACCTGATGTGATCAGGGTAGCCCCTGTTCCATTGTACAACTCATATGAAGATGTTTGGCATTTCAGCCGGATACTGCATGAAGGTTTGGTGATTGGGTGATTGGGTGATTTTTGCAAACGGGACGTTTACACTAAATTAAGCTTGGCGGAGACGTAAAACTGATCGGTGCCTTACCACTTAATAGTCTCTGTTTAGTAAATTTATATCTTTATTTTTTTTATTTTATATTCTAAATATTTTATCCTATCTTTGTCAGGAAATTCTTATTTACACATCATTAAAATTTAAAAAAATGATAACAAAAAATTCAACAGTACTGTACTGTACTGTACTGTACTGTACTGTACTGTACTGTACAGTACAGTACAGTAC
>JBBRJL010000463.1:0-3014 GCA_038219375.1 Chitinophagales bacterium
ATAAACATCTTTGGTTGATTCTTCCTTTTTAAGATCTGATTCTAATAACAATTTTAGAAAACCAGCAGAACTTCCGTCCAAAATTGGAATTTCAGGACCATCTAGACTGATGATGACATCTTCGATACATAACGCATTCAAAGTAGCCATCAAATGTTCAATGGTTGAGACTGATGCACCATTATACTCAAGTGTCGTACCCCTCTGGGTAGTTGTCACTAGGGATACATCAGCAGCAAAAGTTATATTTTCGAGATCAGTGCGAACAAATTTTATGCCTGTACCCGACTCTCCTGCCTTTAATGAAATATTGACAATTTTTCCTGTATGAAGACCTATTCCACTTACTCCTACTTCTTGGGTTAATACATTTTTATACCTCATCTAATTCTCTAAAAAAATTCTAAAATTTATATCCACCTTCTTTTGTGGAATCTTTTTTTATTAAAATTACTCACTTTTCACTAAACAATTGACGCAATTTATCCAGTTCCTGCTCCATTTTCCGGATTTGTTGCGCCATATCTGGTAATTTCCTAAAATAAGCATACGATTTTAGGTAATTTGAATACTCAATGGCGGGTGATCCATACAGTTTTGCATTTTCATTTTTAATTGCAGATGAAATACCCGATTGTGCTTGGATCATCGTACCGTCAGCTATTTCTATGTGTCCGACTATTCCTACTTGACCACCAATAAGACAATTTGCACCTATCTTGGTACTGCCCGCAACACCAGTCTGTGCAGCAATAGCTGTGTTATTCCCAATGAAAACATTATGCGCTATTTGAATAAGATTATCAAGTTTTACACCTTTGCATATCCTTGTAGATCCCATTGTAGCACGATCAATGACCGTATTACTCCCTATCTCAACGTCTTCATCAATGACAACGTTGCCTGTCTGTGCAATTTTTTTATAATTACCCGTCTCGTCCCTAGCAAATCCAAAGCCGTCACTACCAATTACTGCATTGGAGTGTATTACACAATTATTGCCAATGACACAATTATGATAAATTTTAACTCCAGGATAAAGTACCACATTTTCTCCAATGGAAACATTATCTCCTAGGAATACTTGACCATATATTGTGGTATTTTTGCCTACTTTGACATCCTTTTTAATGATAACATGGTCATCAACTTTAACATTTTCGCCTAATATAGCTGAGTCATCAATAATTGCCGACTTTGCAATTCCATCCAAAATACTTATACCAGAATTGAACTTTGACATCAAGATACTAAGAGCACCATATACGTTTTCTACGGTTATTAATGTGGCTGAAACCTCCCTTTCTGGTACGAAATCATTGGATACCAAGACAATAGAAGCCTCAGTATCGTAAATATAAGATACATATTTCGGATTTGCCAAAAAAGTGATGGTACCGGGTTGACCTTCCTCAATCTTACTTGCTCCTGAAACAGAAACATCAGGGTCACCCACTACTTTCCCACCTAATAATAAAGCTATTTGAATTGCGGTTACTTGCATAGCGCAAAGTTAACACAAAACTTTGTTTTGTAATCCAGAATTATACTAAGTTTTATTTTAAAAAGATAGACTACTTGTTTTTATCTATATATTTGCAGCTTTTTACCACAAATACTGCCAAAAATGGCAGTACAAATTCTTTTTAGTTTGAATAAAATTTTAAATATTGTAACAGATCAAGGTGTATTACTTACAAAATTAATACCTAATTCACTAGATGACTTGGTCAACCTTGGATATGAGATAGTAATTGTAGATTTAGAAATAGTTGAAAATGATATCCATCAAACTACTTTCACAGCATTAAAAACTGGCCGTGTAGACATTGCAATCCTTCATTTACCTGAATTAAATGCAGTAAACCCATCAAATGACCTTATAATTGCCGCATTGTCTGAAAGGAATAACGCCCAAGACTGTCTAGTAATAAATGAAAATTTTTACGACCCACAAGCAGAATTGAGATTAAAAGCTGGTGCAGTAGTTCACGTGGTGACAAATATCCAAGCAGAGCAATTGAAAAAATTGTCTCCATCTATTCAAACTTCGGTATCAAAATCAACCCTTGAAAGTTTAACTGATTCAGTAAATTCAGGAGAAATTCATGCCGCAATCATACCAAAATTCATGATAGATTTCTCTGAAAATAGAGATAACAGTAAAATTGTAAACTTACATCCGAAAGAAATGATCCCTGCACCCGGACAAGGGACATTTGCATTTGTAACTCATAAGGAAAATATTACTTTAAGAAAAACACTAAAAACAATTCATCAAAAAGATGTGGCAGAAATAAGTAATGTAGAGCGGAAAGTAAGACAAATGCTCCCTTCCAATGATCAACAAAATCTTGCTGTTCATTGTTATAAAGATGTTAGTGGTAATTTCCATGCTGTAGGTTCTTATTTAGATCAAGAGACATCAACATTAAAATTCGCAATACATTCTCAAAGTACATCTGAAGGATTGTCTGAGAAAATATTCCATTCACTTTACCATAAATAATTGATTAATAGCCATGTATTTAATATTTGATTGTTCAGCCCTAGCTACACGAACCGACTTTAAGGCCACTTTTTCTGACACAGAAGCTTGGCCAAGATTGCTTCATGTAAGTTGGATATTGCTAGGTGATGATTACAAACCTATTGAAGATTATGATTACATTCCTATCCCGATAGGATTTGAAATTGATGAAAAATCAAAAACTAAAGCACATATTAATGACGCAGATGTAGTAAAAAAAAGTGCAGATCTTGAAACTATATTAGACAAATTTTCTGCTAGTGTCGAAAAAGCGGAATATATTTTTTCACATAACCTCAATTATAATGAAAATGTATTAGGTGCTGAATACGTCAGAATGAAAAAAAGTATAAATATGTTTTCAAAAAAGAGATATTGCCTCATGGAAGAAGGTACTTACTTTTGCAAAATTCCATCTAAAGGTGGTGGGTATAAGTGGCCCACACTTCCTGAATTGCATGCTACCTGTTTTGGTCAGACATAT
>JBBRJL010000464.1:0-3006 GCA_038219375.1 Chitinophagales bacterium
AGTGATATAATCTAGATTGCTACCTCCTAGAGACTCAGGCATGTGTGTACCAAGAAGTCCAAGTTCAGCAAATTTATCAAGAATGGATGGTATCAATCCTTCTTCGAGTTTTTCTATTCGCTCTACGTGTGGAAGGATTTCTTGATCCACAAAAGATTTTACGGTCTCTTTGACCATGAGTTGCTCTTCATTAAAATCTTCAGGGATAAATAAATCTTGATAATTACTATCTTTGATAAGGAATTCGCCTCCTTTTAGCGTTACATTTTCTGATATTATGGCGGACATATTAGGTGGTTTTTAAAAATTTAACTCAAAGTTAAATTAATTATTTCAATTTGTCAATATTTTAGACAATATTTTTTACAATTATTTTAATTACAGTGGTTTAAAATTAAAATTTAACTTTACTTTATGTATAATTATAAAAATAGTTCGTACAAAATAGTCCCATAAACATTATACTTTTCATTGATTCTTTTATAAATATGATTGGTATTACTTATAATTTAAGTACGGAACAGTATCCTTATATAATTAACTTATGCACCTTACCTAAAAGATATTTACTGCTTTAGTATTTGTGGAAATGTTATCTTTACACGAAATTGTTATTTATGAAATCTTTGATGTCGCTTTCTTTTGTACTATTTGTTCAAATTTGTATTTTTGCTCAGGTAAACTTTACTAAATCTGACCTTCCGATTATTATTATAAATACCCAGGGCAAAGACATTGTGGATGACCCAAAAATTACTGCCCAAATGTCTATCATCTATAATGGTCCGGGCATTGAAAACAAAATTAACGACACTCCCAATGAATATAATGGCCTTATAGGTATAGAATTTCGAGGTTCATCTTCTCAGCAATTTCCTAAAAAACCTTTTGGGTTAGAGACTATTACCGCAAATGGTGAGAACAATAATGTATCACTGCTTGGTATGCCTGAAGAAAACGATTGGATACTGAATGCAACCTACAATGATAAGTCGCTAATGAGAGATATGTTGGCCTATATTGTTGGAGGCTCAATGATGGACTATACCACAAGAGGCAGATATTGTGAGCTTGTTATAAATGGTCAGTACGAAGGCATTTATATTTTGATGGAAAAAATCAAAAGGGACAAAAATAGAGTGAATATAAAAAACATTGGCCCTACGGATATTAGTGGCGACAAATTGACAGGTGGTTATATTATAAAAATTGATAAAGAAACAGGCACTAACAGTGGTGAAGGTTGGGTTTCTCCTTTTAAACCCTTTCCGAATGCATGGCAAAATACGTTCTTCCAATTTGAATTTCCTAAAGTAAAAGATCTCAATAACCAACAGCGAGCATACATTCAAAATCATATAAATAAAGTTGAAAATAGTATTGCTGCAAATAATTACAAAGACCCCGTCACTGGTTATCGTCAGTATATAGATACAAAAAGTTTGATAGACTTCATCATTATGAATGAAATAACCAAAAATCCTGATGCGTACAGATTAAGTACTTTTTTTTACAAAGACCGGGATAGTGAAGGTGGTAAAATCAAGTTTGGTCCTATTTGGGATTTTAACCTTGGCTTTGGTAATGTCGATTATTGTACACAAGGAGATCCAAACGGATTGGTCATCAATAGCTTTAATAATGTGTGTGAAGGAGACTATTGGGTCATTCATTTCTGGTGGAACAGATTCCTTCAGGATGAAGCTTTTTACAACGAACTGAAGCTGAGATGGAAAGACCTGAGAACTAGTCAATTATCAAAAAATCGGTTAAACACAGTCATTGATTCTATTGCCTCGGTGGTGGATCAATCCAAGGGTAGAAATTTTCAACGTTGGCCTATTCTAGGACAATATATATGGCCAAATTATTATGTCGGAAATACTTACGAAGAAGAAGTCATTTACTTAAAAAACTGGGTCAATAACAGAATCGACTATCTTGATGTAATATGGAAAACAAATAGTAGCAACACATCAGACCTGCAAAATTCGTTATTTACACTAGTCCCAAATCCTGCCACAGATAATGTCAAACTGCAGTATTTGGAAGAAATTCCTGAAAACACCAAGGTCCAATTATTCACCATCACAGGCCAAAAGGTAGACACTAAATATACTTTAGAAAATGAAAAATCCATCGAAGTAGACATTTCCCAATTTGCAAAAGGTATGTTATTCCTTCAAGTGAATTCAGGACAAAACACGATAATAAAAAAAATCATTAAACAATAGGGTACTGATATTATGATGGGCAAAATAACTGCACCAACTAAAAACGTATTGACACTAGTCATAGCAACGATATGTGCTTTGATATTTTGGTATCTCAATCCATTAAGTTTAGCGGATAATGCATCAACGGTGCTATCTATAGCAATCTTAATGATCTTGCTGTGGGTTTCTGATGCTTTGCCAATGCCTGTTGTGGCCATTTTACCCTTGATACTTTTTCCTCTGTTAAAAATATCAACGCTTGAAGAAACATCAAAGTCATATTCAAATCCAATCATCTTCCTGTTTTTTGGTGGGTTTATGCTTGGTCTTGCCATCGAAAAATGGCATCTTCACAAAAGAATTGCGCTCAACATCATAAAAAAAACTGGTACTGGAGGCGACAAAATAGTCCTTGGTTTTATTCTTGCAACTGGTCTATTGAGTATGTGGCTGAGCAATACGGCGACCACTATGATGATGTACCCTATTGCGCTGTCAGTAATAGCTGTGATATCCCAAAACAAGCAGGAAAATGCTAATTATGCCTATTTCAATCTTACTATAATGCTCGCTATTGCTTACGCGGCCAATATTGGTGGTATTGCTACCATAATTGGTACTCCTCCGAATGTGGCATATATCGGCTACTATCAGAGCAAATATGGCACTGATATAGACTTTATGTCATGGATGATGCTCTGCACACCGATTGCCATATTGCTATTGATAGCCTTATATGTCGTAATGGTCAAATGGTTGTACCCAAATAATATCAAGTATGATCGCACAT
>JBBRJL010000465.1:0-3003 GCA_038219375.1 Chitinophagales bacterium
GTGACCACTGCGGCGCCGGAGAAGAAGAGCCCCTGGTCGACGTAGATGCTGGTCCGGCCGAAGGCGAGCGCGGCCAGGCCCACCGGGGCGAACCACACGACGAGACCGACCGCCAGGATCAGGGCGGCGCGGCGCCCGGAGTGTCATCAATTTTAAGTTATTATGCATATTTAACGATTGGAACTGATTACGATTCTTTTAGTCTTAATGGTGGGGAACTTATGTATAATAAGGCCCAAGAAGTAATCACTTCACTTCCTTCAAATATGGTGCGTGATGAAGGCTGGAAGAATGATACGGGTAGCCGGAGGAATAGATTTTGGATGGTAGAGAATATATTAAATCCAAGAATGAGACAATACAGGCAAGCATTTTATGAGTATCATAGGCTTTGTTTGGACAAAATGTATGACGATCCCGACAAGAGCCGTGCGGTACTTTTAAGTACATTAACATCTATTGGTCAGGCAAATATTGAATATCCAAATTCAGTTTTGCTACAAAGGTTCGGTGATGCCAAAAAAGATGAAATTGTCGAAATTTTTAAAATTGGTGATAAGGGACAAAAGACCAAGGTCAGTGCGATAATGGTAGGTATCGATGCAAGCAAAAAAGAAAAATATAGTGTACTAAATTAATGGGGGAAGATATCACTTTGCGTCCAATAAGGTTAGCAATTTTTGCATCTGGTGGAGGTAGTAACGCAGAAAAAATTATTCAATATTTTGCAATCCATGCTTCTATCGACATCAGTCTTGTTGTGAGCAATAAGTCTGATGCTGGTGTCTTAAATATAGCTGAGGAACATCTTATAAAATCATTAATCATTAATAAAAACTCCTTTTGGGGTTCAAACGAAGTTATTGACTATTTAAGAGATGAAAAAATTGATTATATCATACTTGCAGGCTTCTTATGGCTGGTACCAAAACAGGTTGTGGAAGCTTTCCCAAATAAAATATTAAATATTCATCCGTCTCTGCTACCCAAATATGGGGGTAAAGGTATGTATGGACATTTTGTACATGAGGCAGTTAAACTCAATAATGAAACAGAATCAGGTATGACTGTTCATCTTGTAAATGAAAAATTTGATGATGGAGATATTATTTTTCAGGCTGTATGTTCCTTGAATGAAGATATGAGTGCTTCCGAAATCGCTTTAAGAGTATTAGAGTTAGAACATAAGTATTACCCTAAAGTTATCGAAAAATATGTTTTGAAACATAACGTTGCGTAATTAATAGATTACGTTTATTTTTTCAATATCATCAATACTTCATCTAGCATTTCATTGACCCATTCTGCATACATTTTTTCAGATGGATGAAGTTTGTCAGGTGCAAGGTAAGTAAGATCATTTTTAGCTTTTTGTGATATTGGTGTAATGTCTACATATTTGACCCCAAAGTTATTTGATATTTCTTTATTGATCTTATTATAATCAGCAATGACTTTTGCTGTGGTTTGAGATCCACCACCAAAAGGTGTTACACTGTAGTCAGGTATGGATAAAACTATTACTTTATCTTTACTACCAGAAAAATCAATTGCTTTTTGGAGCACTGATGTAAACCTTCCTGGATAATAAGTGATATCAAATCCTCGGTATTGATCATTTACACCTATTAGTACACTTACCATATCATAACTATTATTGGAGAGGGAAGCCTTTTCTATATTGCTGAGTAAATCGTCACATGTCCATCCAGTTTTAGCAATTACTTTGGGTTCTGACGAAAATGTAAAACCTTGTCCCTCTAGTTTTGTCCTTAGTAACATAGGGAATGATGAAGGTGGTGGTACATCTTCTCCAATCGTATAACTATCTCCGAGTGCTAAATATGAGATTGTTTTCGGTGTTATAATGACTGTTTCTTCATTTGAGATGGCCAATTTATGGGTACAAGCAAAAATGAAATTACTTAAGATTACTGCGAAAAGAACTTTTGCTGTGCTCATGGTGATACTTTAAATTTTAACAGTAAGAATATAAAAATGTTAAAAATCGTATTTGCTACTATTTTCTTTCAGTAATTTTTCTTTACTAACATAGTCAGGCATGATGTCACTTACAATTTTCCAGAATTTATTTGAATGATTCATCTCAATTAGGTGTGCAAGTTCGTGTATAACCACATAATCTATTACTTCATCAGGTGCAAAAAATAATCTTACTGAAAAGTTGAGGTTTTTGCCGGTAGAACAACTTCCCCAATTTGACTTATTGTACTTCAGACGGACACTGTTGATTTGTTCTTTAAAGAATA
This sequence comes from Chitinophagales bacterium, assembly GCA_038219375.1. Lineage (GTDB taxonomy): Bacteria > Bacteroidota > Bacteroidia > Chitinophagales > Saprospiraceae > OLB9. Next base: position 2,271 of record JBBRJL010000465.1, read on the forward strand.
AAGTATTGTAATAGTTTACCCTTTCGGTAATCTTTGGTAAGAAATACTTTTGTGTGAATTTAATTAACAAATTTTTAATTAGTTTTTGGACATCATAATCATCAGAATCAGGAATATCTATTTGTAAGACACCTTCTTTTTGTAATTTAATAGATCCTGTTTCTTTTTTAGATTTAGATATTTCCATAAAAAATCTTTGATTTCCGATACTAAATATATCGCCATCATTATAGGTTTTATGATTAGTATATCTATTCAGAATTTCTGGTTTTGATAGTTTTAGTTGGCGTAGCCAGTTGCTAGCCCATTCAATATGTCTATCCACGTTAGTTTTAAAAAGGACTGCTTTGGGAATTCTCAATATGACGTTCGAACCACCCAAAGCAATCCTTGTATTTGTCCTTCTTTCTTCCACTATTTGGATCGGGACTTTTATTCCATCTATATTTATATAATAAATGTTGTTAGCCATTTACTTTTTCAAATTCTTGCATTACTGCAATTAATTGATTGATGCCATCCATTGACATAGCATTGTAGACTGATGCTCTGAATCCACCTACCGACCTATGACCTTCGAGACCTACACATTCAGCATTAATACATTTAGCCAAAAAATCTTTTTCTAGATCTTTGTTTTGTAATAAAAAACAGATATTCATGTTTGAACGATCCGTTTCTTTAGTAGGACTATAGAAAAGACTGTTTCGTTCTATCTCATTATATAAACTGG
>JBBRJL010000466.1:0-2990 GCA_038219375.1 Chitinophagales bacterium
GACCATACCATCCATCATTTCCATATCTATCCCGATATTGGATTGGGTACTTGTCTCCCATTTGAGGTCAGGATTTGCAGAAGTAAGTGCCACACTACCGTTGGTGATAATTTCTTGATCACCAAAGGTATAGTTTTGACCACTTAATACAACTGTGGTAAAACTATAATCGCCTATTCTATCATTTCCGTTTTGTCCCCAACTCGCCCTGAATTTTAAAGTTGAGATAAGATTACTTTTCCAAAACTCTTCTCTACTCACTATCCATCCTGCTGACAACGAAGGAAAGTAACCATAACGATTATTTCTACCAAAACGAGATGAACCATCTGCTCTAAGAGTACCAGAGAATAAGTACTTATCACTCAATTCATAATTAGCTTTCGTAAAATATGAAAGCAAAGTAGACTCATTGGCAAACTGATAGGCACTTTGCGATGCTATTGGGTCTATGGTATTGGAGATATATGCATCCTTAGGGTCATTAGAAGGAAGATTGGTATTACTGCCACCATTTACATCAAAACGATTACTAATAGCACCTGTACCGGCAATTAACGTTAGATTGTGTCTATCATTAATTTTTTTCTGCCAAGTCAATACGTTTTCTATTTGTTTATTATTCCAAGTAAGATTGGCAACACTCACATTGTTTATCAATCTTTTTTCAGCGACTGGAGCTTCACTTATAGATGGGATACTACTTAAATCAAATGTAGGATTAAAATTATTTTGATTTACAAAATTTATATCCATACTCACTGTCGACCTAAAAGAAAATCCTTTTCCCAAATTCATATTGGCAAATACGTTTCCTACAAGACGATTGCTATTCCAAGTACTGTTAGTAAGTGCTATACCATTTACGGGATTTGCTATGTCTGTATCTGCGTAATTTGAATAAGCAAAGGTACCGTCCGCTTTTCTCACTGGAGTAATAGGATCAATATTCAAAGCCCTTATTATTGGAGAATTAAACTGACTATTTTCTGCTAGACCGTTTCTTTGCAACCAAGTAAAACCAATATTATTACCTAACGATAACCAAGGTTTAAGTTCATAATTACTGTTAAGTCTTACAGTAGCTCGTTCAAAACGTGCTTTCGGACCTCCTACGATACCATCTTGCTTAAAATAACTCGCTGTGAGTGTATGTGCTGAAGTCGGCCCACCACCTGCAAAAGTCAATTGATGACTCATGATTGGCGCTGTCTCAAATATCGCTTCTTGCCAATCTGTACCTTGCCCCAATGCAGAAGGATTTGCAAACTCAGCAGGAGGCGTTTTACCCGCAGCTATGAAGGCTTCACTTTGTAGTATAGCGTACTCAGAAGCATTGAGCAAATCGATAAGACGCCCTGCCCTTTGTACACCATAGTATCCATCATAAGAAATACGACCTGCTTGATTTTTTTTGCCACCTTTGGTGGTGATGAGGACCACACCATTTGCACCACGAGATCCATAAATAGCAGCAGAAGCTGCATCTTTTAGGACATTCATGGTCTCTACATCATTAGGATTTAGAAAGTCCAGCCCATCGACAGGAACGCCATCAACGATGTATAATGGATCACTGTTGTTGATAGTACCCACACCACGTATCCTTACTGCGAGTGAGCTACCAGGAGAACCAGAATTTTGTGCTACCTGTACACCTGCAGTCTGACCTTGCAGTGCTTGCTCTACACGTAGTATTGGTTTTTCTGATATATCTTTTGCATTTAGCGTAGCTACACTTCCACTAATGTTTGATCTCTTTTGATTGGTGTATCCTGTTACAACCACTTCGTTGAGTACAGAAGCATTTTCTGTTAAGGAAACGTTTATTTCTTTCTGATCTCCCACTACTATTTCTATAGAATTATACCCAATATATGAAAACACAAGTGTGTTGTTTTTACTAGGAATATCTAAGGAGAATGACCCATCTACATCCGTAATAGTGCCTACGGAATTATCTTCTTTAAGTAAGATATTGACACCAATCGCTCCTCCCGATTCGTTGGCGAAAGTAACCTTACCCGTTATATTTATCTGAGACTGTACACTTAGTGCTACAATCATACACGTGAAAAATAAAATTATTCTCATTATAATAATTATTATAAGCTTGATAGGGAAAAATAAAAGAATAAATGAATAAAAAGAAATGAATGGCTTGTATTATATAACCCAAGCCACCCATTCTTCCATTTAATGAATTATAATCTTACAAATTTTTTGGTTTGTGTTTGATTGTTTGAAAGGATTGTAATATAATACAAACCAGCATTAAGCTCATTTACATCCAACTCTACGGATTGGTTACCATCTTTTGTTACGATCTGTTTCATTTGTTGACCGATGTTGTTTGTTACCGTGATTTGCTTGTCAAAAGTATTACTCGCTGCAAAATTAACTACTATTTTACCATTAAAAGATGGATTTCCTACCAATGCAAATAGATTATCTTGATAAGTGATATCATTGGTAGATGATGTACAAGACGTATTTTCAAAACAAAGTCCATAACATGTGGAAACAACTATGTCATTATTTACAACGCCAAGAGTACGATCATTAAAATTATTAGGGTCTCCGCAAGGCTGACCTGTTAGATCCTCTTTACAGCTGAAATCAAAACATGGACCATTAGCAAATGCATAGAACGAACTAAATCCTTTTTTACGTGGTACTACGATTTCGTACACACCATCCGAATCATCATCTTTCATTCTGTATCTTCCACCAGGTACGTCAAAATTTCCACCACCAGAAAGCCACACGCCTTCAGGATTAGGTGTAACTGTGCCCATACCCAATCTGAAAGTTATTTTTGCTTCATCACCACATGCGTAGCAACTATTAAAGCAAAACTCAGGTACATCCGTATCACTACCGACTAATAAAAGACGATTAGTGAATGCATCAGTCGTTTTTGTACATATTTCCGTACCTAAAAATTCTTCTTGTTTCGCCCAATTGTCAAGCGTGATTTTGTATTCGTA
>JBBRJL010000467.1:0-2987 GCA_038219375.1 Chitinophagales bacterium
GCTTTCTCAATATCAGAATATACCATAAATAATAGATGGGTAACTTCTGTTTGGGGAGACATTTTTATGATGTACTGTTTCCATTCTATGTGATCGACCACAGGCGATTGATATAAAATGTCTTTTACTTCACAATTGGCATCTATAGAGGCTATGATTAAAAACGAAGGATCTTTAAAATTTATCATTTATTGGCGGATCTGCTTAGACTTATGTATTTTTCAGACTGAGACATCCATAGCATCATTTCATAACTTTGATTTGCTAGAAATGGTGATGGTAATTTTTGGCCTACCCCTTCATATGTTTCATTATCCCTAACCACTAAACCAAGGTACGTTTTACCTTCTTTTGCAGGTTTTCTTACTTGCCAAAACTCTTGTGGATGAATATCTGGTGAAGTCTCACTAGGGAAATTAATTCTGCCAAAATCCATCCATCCTTTTAGCATCCAAATCGTTTCACCTCCACGCATAGTTTTGCCTTTAAAACCTGGATTCTCCAATCTAATCGTATCCGTCTGAGCGAAAGTAAAAGTAGCATTAAAGAGAAGTATAAAAAGTAAGTTCTTCATCAAAATATCAACATTATTTATGTGACGGTATGTCTATTCCTTTCATTTTACGGTATAATTCCGTGGCGTATCCGTCTGTCATACCCGATACAAAATCTAGGACACCCATGGTCTTTTCGTAGGGACTCACATCATCTTTACTCAGGTTGTATTGAGCAGGAATAAGGTGGAGACATTTTTTCTCTAAGGGTGTACGTTCTTCATGCAACACGGCTTGTACAAATACTGACAGTATTTCTGACATGACATTATATCCTGCGAGTTCTACCTCTATGACGGATGGATGATTGTAGATTTTGGCTATAGATATGTCATTTATAGTTTTCAGGTATGGACAAGATTTTTCTACTTCATCTATCAAAGTACTATTGAATCTACCTTCCAAAATGTCTTGCATATTTTCAAAAAAAACATCTGCGGCTCTATTGACGAGACCATTGATACATTTTGCCCTCAGATAGGAGATAGCTTCATTGTTGTCCCCTATTTTTTCTAGGACATCTTTGGTTCGCGACACGCTATCTGTACTAGCATTCATCTCTCCAATCAAGGCAAGGAAAGCGTTTTCTATTTCCACCCTCGACAAAATACCTATCCGATGGGCATCTTCCATATCGACTATTCTGTAGCAAATATCATCCGCTGCTTCTACAAGATATACAAATGGATGTCTATATGAAATTCCATTTATGTCTCTCATCTGAAATTCATCTACTACGTCCATAAATGCCGAAGTGTCAGACTGAAAATACCCATATTTTTTGCGATGCATATAGGTTTTGTCCATTTCATCAGCAGCACATGGATATTTGAGTATTGAAGCTAGTGTGACGTACATCAATCGCTGTCCACCTTCAAGTTTACCTTTAAACTGTCGTGTAAGTAGTCGTAATGCATTGGCATTTCCTTCGAAGTTGATCAGGTCTTTCCATTCTTTATCTGTAAAATGACCTCTCAATGTGGAGTCATTAAATACATGGTCTGCGTGGCTAGTAAAATAGTGAGAAATGGCTTTTTCGCCAGAATGTCCAAATGCAGGATTGCCAAGGTCATGCGCCAAACACGCAGAAGCTATCACTCCAGAAAGCTCATAATTGTAAAATGATGTGTGGTCATCGGTAAACGAATTTTTATGTATTTCCGACAGCTTATGACCTACGATAGACCCAAGCGACCGACCTACAGACGCAACCTCGAGCGAATGGGTAAGTCGATTGTGTACGAATACATTTCCAGGCAGGGGGAAAACCTGTGTTTTGTTCTGTAACCTTCTGAATGCTGACAAAAATATTATCCTGTCATAATCTCGGGTAAACTCTGACCTCATACTAGGGCTACCAGAAGATTGATATCCGAATCTACGATATGAAATACAATCTCCCCAATGTTTCATATTATTGTTGAATTTTTTGGATTAGTATGATTTGTGGACTAGGCAAAATCAAAGTGCACTAGATTTTTAAATTTGTCCAATCTTCCATTAATTTCAGCGTCATTAAGCGTTCTGAGTCTGTCGAGACTGAAGTCTTCCACACAAAAGGATGCCATAGCTGATCCCGCAATGATGGCTCGTTTCATATTTGCCATAGAGGTATCATCCGTTTTCGCAAGATACCCCATAAATCCTCCTGCGAACGTATCTCCTGCGCCTGTAGGGTCAAACACCTCCGCAAGCGGTAGGGCTGGAGCATAAAAAATGTCACCATTATGAAAAAGCAAGGCTCCGTGTTCTCCTTTTTTGATCACTAAGTATTCCGGGCCCATTTCATGAATCACTTTGGCTGCTTTTACTAGTGAGTGTTCACCTGATAATTGTCTTGCTTCTTCATCATTGATCGTAAGCAAGTTGATTCTAGAAATGACACTTTTGAGTTCGTCCATGGCGATATCCATCCAGAAATTCATGGTGTCTAGCGCAATGAGTTTTTGACTGCCATCGAGTTGGTCTAGCACTTGTGACTGTATCTGTGGTGTAAGATTGCCTAGCATGACATACTTACATGACTTTGCAGCTTCGGGAAGGATAGGATTAAAATCTGCCAGTACATTAAGATCAGTAATCAATGTATCTCGGCTATTCATATTATTATGGTATCTACCTGCCCAGAAAAAAGACTTACCACCTTGGACAGTTTCTAGACCATCGAGATTGACACCGCGAGCGCTTAGCGCGTCTAATTCAGCTTGTGGAAAATCATCTCCTACAATGGAAACGAGATGGATATTTTTGGTAAAATAAGAAGCTGCCCAACTGATGTAAGTACACGCGCCACCTATCACCATTTCTGCTTTTCCGTAAGGTGTCTCTATAGTGTCAAAAGCAACTGTACCGATCGTAAGAAGACTCATAAGGCTATTTTTTTAAATTCAAGGCGCAAAGGTAGTTTTTTATCTGCAAACCTAAAAATCTAAA
>JBBRJL010000468.1:0-2981 GCA_038219375.1 Chitinophagales bacterium
AAACCTAACAAATTGAGTTCCTTTGGAATCCGTTCCTAAAGTAACTGATCCTTTGGATTTTGTTCCATTTTCTTCAACGATACTTCCAGTTTTGGCAAGTGTAAACGTCCCTTGCGGCAACGTCGGATCAACAATAACTTCTACTTCTTCTTTCCCGCATGATGAGAAAAACATAACAGAGCCTAGAAATAAAACTGACAAAAATACATTTTGAATTTTCATAAAAATAATTTTAAAAAGTGATTAATAATACAAAACTATGATCCAAATATCACAGAAGTATCACATTATCAAATAGCAAAAATATAAATGAATATACAGCTAGTTTTTTTGAGTTAGTAATGATTTAGTTATCTGTAAAAATATCACAGCTATTAAACCGTTTTTATGAAGTGTGGTTAAAGTTTTCTGGTGATAGTTGCTAACGCTTCGGTTAGATTAGCATAATAAATTTCATAATTATTTGATTGTCATTAAGTTATATGGGGCATATTTTTTCCATTTTCTATTCTGATATAAAATAAAGTGGAAACGTTAAAGTAATCATAAAATCAAAACATTAGATTGACACTCACGTTTGTTGAGCCTTAATAACATTTAAATTAAACACATGAAATCATTAATTTTTGTATTGCTTGCGAGTGTTGCGTCAACATTTGCTATTGGTCAAGCTAAAGATATCGTAGATATTGCAGCTGGTTCCAGAGATCATAGTACACTTGTTGCAGCTGTTGGAGCCGCAGATTTAGTAAAGACCTTGAAGGGTGCAGGACCATTTACAGTTTTTGCACCTACCAATGCGGCTTTTGCAAAGTTGCCTGCAGGTACAGTAGAAACTTTACTAAAACCTGAAAACAAAGCCACTTTGGCTGGTATTTTGACTTACCATGTAGTGAGCGGTAATATTGATGCAGCAGCAGTAATAGCTGCTATAAATGCAGGAAAAGGAACTGCAGTCCTTACAACTGTCAATGGTGGTAAGTTGACTGGATCATTGGATGGAGGAAAAGTTAAACTTACTGACGAAAAAGGTAATTCAGTATTTGTTACAGCAACAGACCTTAAAGGAACAAATGGTGTAATCCATGTCATTGATGGTGTTTTGATGCCAAAATAATTTATTGTTACTATCAATAAGTTATAAAAGAGACATTCTGATGCAATCAGGGTGTCTCTTTTTTTATTGTAAATAAAGTTAAATATCTAAAGACTAAGAAATAGTTTTTCAACTTAATAAATATCCTACCATCAAGCTTTTGGTACCGTAAACCAAAAAGAATTGACAAATTCATTTGATTCAGCTTTGATAGTACAACCATGTAATGTGCAGATGCTTTTTGCGATTGCTAGTCCAAGTCCAGAACGCGTATGATCACTTTTTTCATTGGTATAATATCTTTCAAAAATCACATCCAAATCGTCTTGCAATATTAAATCTCCAGAATTACAAATCTTCACTTTAAAAGTATCTATATCATCCAATATCGATATTTTTATGTATCCACCTTCATCGACATATCTTACAGCGTTGTCTAGTAGATTTTGAAATATCCTGTCTATTAATTTGATATCCGCCAAGGCTAGACCCAAACCCTCATGTATATCAAAGTTTAAATCAACATGTTTGGCTTTGATCTTTAGCGAGTATTTCTGAACAATATCTGATACCAACTCATAAATATTGAAAGGTTCTGTATTGATTTTTATTTGTCCTGATTCGAGTTTGGTCAGCTCAAATAGATCGGATACCAACCGATTAAGTCTTTTTGTTTCCGCATACGCTACATCAATATATTTACTTCTATCTTCATCTGATAAAGTGGAAGTATTATTTCGTATCAAATCCAAAAACCCTATGATACTTGCCAAAGGAGTGCGCAAATCATGAGAAACATTGGAGATCATTTCCTTCCTGAATTGATCTAAGGTGCTTAATTTTTTATTTGCAGTAGTTAATTCAGAATTTATTCTGGTGATTTCGTTATTTGCTTCTCCGATGATATTTTTGTCTTTCTGCTCTCTCGTCAATATCTTTCTCATTTGCCACAATAGTAAAGAAATCATTGCGCCGAAAACAATCAGCGAAATCAAAAATGCTTTTAATAATTCAGACCTTACAGAAGTGAGGAAGACATTTAGTTTTTCATCTACCATAACTACAGCTATGGTTTTATCCTGAGAATTTTTTATCGGAGCAAAAGCAGACAGCCACAGACCGAATTCATCTTCGTATGCAGGTATCATACCTCCTTTCTTATATTGTTCATTTAACGTAGTGTGGTAGCTATTGTAGGGATGCCGATAATAAGGTATGGTATCAGATGTTACACCAAATTCATAAAACATGCCACTGTCGTTCACTGAAATGGTGTAAATAGGGCTTTTTAGCATGTCAGCTTCAAAGTTGGTCTTCAATAAAATATGTATCTCATCATAAATACTATCTTGACCTAATGAAGTCACATCATTAATGGTTGGGTACAAACTTAAGAGTCTTTCATGATTGTCGCCATCAATTTGTAAAGAAAGTGTGTTTGCGATTCCAGCTAGCCTTAATAATGTGGATTGTTCATGCTGGGATACCGTAAAGTTGTAAAACAATATAGCAACTAGCAACCACAATACTGCAATGGATCCAACTACCAAAAGTATAATTTGCCGTAATCTCCTATTTTTCCAAATATTTGTGGTGACCATAGTTAGCTTTCAGGGTTTTTGTTGAATTTATAACCAACTCCCCAAACTGTAACTATATATTTTGGTTTTGTGGGATCTTCTTCTATTTTATTTCTGAGTCTATTTATATTTGAATTTACAGTATGTTCAAGTCCTTCGAATTGCTCGCCCCAAACCCTTTCGAGGACATCCATTCGAGTGAAATTTCGTCCTGCATTGGACATGAAAAGCTGAATGATGTCAAATTCTTTGGCTGTAAGATTGACTTCTTTGTTGTTTTTGGTAAGAATGCGTTTAGACATATC
>JBBRJL010000469.1:0-2979 GCA_038219375.1 Chitinophagales bacterium
ATACATCATTTGTTATTTTATCTTGAAAATTAGTATAAAATGCCGATACTCTTGCCTTAAAATTTGTGTATCTAGCCAAGTAAGAAACATCGAATGCTGTGATTTTTTCATTTGTAAGGTTGGATGCTATTTGATCGCGCACTCTTGGGGAGACAAAACTCTCATTTGCAAATGGTGCCCGAGTACGATAGGATCCGTTTAATACTAGGTAATTTCTACCATCAAACTTGTAGGTGACACCACCTTTCACACCATAATTAAAAAAGGTTTGGGTTTCGGATTTACCAAATGAACTTTCAGGAAATAGACCAACCCGAGTATTTCCATCCCTATAAAAAGACTGATTTGCTAACGAAAGACCAAGGAAATAGTCCACTTTGCTTGTTTTGAAAGTTCCTTGACCCCAAGCTACTGCCTTTGATGAATTGATGTCATAATCATGACCGAAAATATCGCCTTCTTTTAATATTCGGTTGGGTCTATTTACATCATTTTGGGCTGCATTAACATTATTTGGAAAATCTCTAAGTGCAAATCTGTTATAGTCAATATAGAAGTCTGCACCCAATAAATCTTCCAAACGTCTATAATAGTGCACGTTTTCATTTAGGTATTGGAGTCCGGCCGTCAACGCAATATTACTATTCAACTGCGAATTAATGACCGAATTGAATGTAAGCTTTTGATTATCATAATTCTCAGATTCTAAGATATATGCAGCTAATTTACCTGAAACGCTATTTCCTTGGATTCCATTAGCATTTTCGATTGTATATGATCTATTCGCATTAGCTTGATACATAGCATCCCAGTTGAGCTGTCTATTTTCTTCGCTTGCCTGATAAAATTCTGTAATGCGTTGCTTGCCTTCTTCTGTTTCAGCAAAACTTGGTAATTTTCTATAATAATCTGGTCGTGGATCTGCTGCCTCATACCAATCTAATCTGGTAGAACCAAAACTTCCAAATTGATAACCAAGGGTAGACATAACAGTTGTTCTCTTCGAAATATTCCAGTCGTGTCTCAACATGGTCACTGGCTGATTTATTTTATATTCACGAGAATTTCTCACTTCACCATTCTGATATCCCCAATTCGGATTATAATAATTACTTCCAGACAAATCATACATTTCCTGAATTGCACCGGTAGACCTCCCTCTTCTTTGTGGCGAACCAAAAGCGACAAAATTTAAGAGATGTTTATCATTGATCTTCTTATCTACGGATAGAAAATAACTATTCGCTTGAATGTGTGTACCCTTTATGTACCCTTGAGCACCATAAGTGTGTGACGCAGACGCAGAAATCGCCCAACCATTTTTCATAAGTCCCGTTGAATAGGTACCCATCAATCTATGTTGGAATGTCCTATTGGAATTTGCATAAGTTATTTTGGCTTCTTTTCTTTGACTAGATGCACGCAAATCAATAAATGTAGCACCACCGATACCACCAAAAGTATAATCACTTTCATTAAGGTTAATAAGATTTGACCTATTGCGAAGTACATCGTTTAGTCCATTCCACGCTGTCCACAGTACACGCCCATCATCCTGATCATTCATCAGCATTCCATTCATATACATTTCAGTATCTTCATTAAAATACCCTCTTGGTCTGAATCGACCAGCGCTTAGGTTGAAAGTAGATGCACTCACAAATGGATCCCTTCCCGCAGAAAGAACTCCAGAAAAATTATCATTTTCATTTTCAATACCAGCCAAATCACTTACATCAATAATTGTTATATCGGTCAATGCAGCATTGGGAGAAAGCATTAACACCTCGAGCGCACCTAAATCAACATCATTCCCATCTACAGTAACTTCGGTGATTTCAACCTCTGTCTGACTGACTAAAGCTACAATGGTGTAATTTCCTGAAGATACGTCTGTAAACTCAAAATTGCCCAAACCATTAGTAAAAACACTAAAGTCAGTGTTTTTTAGAGAGACTTGGATGGCAGGTTGTTCTTGTCTAGTGTTTTTATCAATAATTTTTCCACGTATGTTTTGACCATAGGTCATTACTATGTTAAAAAGCATAATAATGAGTACAACACTGGTTTTGATTCGTCCTATCATTTGGTTATTATCTATATATGGGTCAAAGGTAATAATTTTATTTTTGTTGCATATTAATTCTATATTATTAAGTTGAAAAGGTTAATTTTGAAGATTTGTTGGATCTCGGTTGTGTTTTAAAATTGTCAATGCTAACTAATCAAATATTTTTGACTTATGCAACGTAATGATCATCCCACTCTTTTGGTTTTGGTGTGTGTATTTTATTTAGCGACTTACCAATTACAAGGGCCACCATACAGTCACCCGTTATATTTACAATAGTTCTACACATATCAAGGGGCCTATCTACAGCAAAAATTAATGCCAATCCAATAGCCATACTCTCTGCTGGCAAATCTAGTGACTCTAATACCACTACAAGCATTATTAATCCCGCACCAGGTACTGCTGCCGAACCAATAGATGCTAGAGTTGCCGTAAGTATTATGGTGAGTTGGACCGCAAATGTCAATTCAAAATGGAGCGCTTCACAAATAAATATTGCTGCCACCGCTTGGTAAAGGCTTGTTCCATCCATATTGATCGTCGCACCTAGTGGACAAACAAAACTTGCCACTTCTTTATCTACACCTAGGTGCTCCTCTACCCTTTCCATAGTCACTGGTAAAGTTGCTGCGCTAGAGCTAGTAGAAAATGCGAGCAACTGAGCAGGAGCAATTGCCTTAAAAAACTCGATAGGTGACTTTTTAACATATATATATACAACTAGTGCATAAAAAATAACCATCATTAGTAATCCCAACAAGACGGTCAACATATACCAAATCAATGCAACAAAAAGGTCGGGATTAGTTATCTCTACTATCAATGCGCTGAGCAAAGCAAATACAGCGAATGGCGCCATCAGCATAATAAGGTCTACCATCTTCATAATGACTTCATTGAGTCCA
>JBBRJL010000470.1:0-2974 GCA_038219375.1 Chitinophagales bacterium
GTAAGTGTTGGATTGACAATGACGGAAACTGATGATATCCCTATACAACCACCCAATGCTGTTACCGTCACAGTATAGGTTCCAGCACTTTGATTGGTTGTATTATTAATGATAGGATTTTGTTCATTGCTCGTATATCCATTTGGGCCTGACCATTGATAAGTACTGCCATCTGAAACCATTAGATTTATTGGATTGCCAATACAAATCGGCGAATTGGAAGTACTATTTACGGTAAGTGTTGGATTGACAATGACGGAAACTGATGATGTCCCTGTACAACCATTTCCGTCAGTTACTATCACAGTATAGGTTCCAGCACTTTGATTGGTCGTATTATTAATGATGGGATTTTGTTCATTACTCGTATATCCATTTGGGCCTGACCATTGGTATGAAGTGCCACCCGCAGTCATAAAAGTCAAAGTAGATCCTTCACATATAGGACCATTGGAAGTAACCTGAACATTTAATGGTGGGCAAGGGTCGACACACCCCGAAATACCTTGAAAGGATATGGTATCACAATCAAAAAAAGTTCCTGCCTCCGTAAATTGTACAAAATATGGATCATCAAACGGAATGGGAAAACTTACAAATTGATCACTTGAATTGCTGATAAAACCACCATTCGGACCCACAGTTAAAAAATCTCCAAAAGCGACTCCAGATAAATCTACTGTGATGGTGTAAGTACTAGTTGCTTGGTCACAAATGATAAATGGGTCAGTAGCTGCTATGGAATCTCTCACTTGAACGAATCCCCAGACACTGTTGATCGTTCCTTTACAATTTCCGCTTTTTACAGAATCGATTTGGATGATTTCGGTCCAAAGGTTAGCATTTACTGTTGGGAAAAAGTTCAGACTATTGGTTGTCCAAGGTGGCTGTGATACCCCATCTATATTGTAATAAATAGTAAATGGTGGCTGACCTACCAATTCAAATTCGAAAATATAGTCAACGGGACTACAAGTAAAGCCTGAATTGTTAAAATCCAAATTAGGGATTTCACAAGGTGCAAATTTAGTTAAGAATCCGTCTTGTAGACCACCTCCATAATTTTCCTGCACTACGCCAATTGTGGATAGATTTGAACTACCTTCAGTATTTCCATTGATAAAAATATCGTCATTTGCATTCAAAACCAATCCATAACCAAAATCATTTGCTTCGCCACCATAATAGGTAGACCATGAAAGCGAGCCATCATTTTCAAATTTGGATAAAAAAACATCTTGACCTCCTGACTTATTGATTTGAAAAGCACCACTTGTACCCATCACATCCGTAGAAAGTGTGTGCCCCAGCATATATAAGCCTGCATCGCTCCCTACTCGAAGCCTGTATGCAGTATCGTGATTATTTCCTCCAAAATAAGTACTCCAATACTTCGCACCAGTATTTGAAAAACGAGCTAAAAAGGTATCATAACCTCCAGCAATATTAGGCTGAAAGGCACTAGGTGAAGCTATATTATTGGGTGAATCAGTAGATCCTGACAGGTAGATATCTCCACCCGCAGTAACAAAAAGTGCATCACTGTAGTCATTGCCACTACCACCATAGTATGTGGCCCAAATGCGATTACCATTACCATCAAATACTGCAAGAAATACATCAGCTGTACTACCACCATAAATTGTTTGGATGCCACTGGGTGTAGCAATATTTGACATAGAAGATGTCCATCCGGAAATAATGATATTTCCAACGCCATCACTTTCGACTTGTAGACCTGTATCGAACCCAACATCTCCAAAATAAGACGACCACTGCAACTGACCATTCGTATCAAATTTAGCAAACAAAACATCATCCTGACCGCTGTATGTATCTTGGAATGATCCGATAGTACTGATATTATTTATGGAGTTGGTCCATCCAATAATGATAGGATTGCCTGCATTGTCTATTTCGATATCATTGGCAAAATCAAAATTTTCTCCACCTAGGTAGCTTCCCCATATTTTGATTCCATCATTACTGAATTTTGCCAGAAATATGTCTCCATTACCATTATTGTTGGTTTGATGAGTACCTACAGTTGCGATGCCATTGCTAGAGAAAGTCAAACCTGTGATAAAGATATTTCCATTCGCATCAAGATCTATACTCTGTCCCAAATCGTCTTCTGTCCCTCCAAAATAAGTAGCCCATATTCTATTACCATCTGTATCGTACTTTGCCAGATACACATCGTTGCCGCCTGCTATCATGTCTTGATAACTTGCTGGCGTTACGATGGCATTAGAACTTCGTGTGCTCCCTACTACATAAACATTACCAAGTGCATCGATGGCCATATCTCTGAAACTGTCTTCATTGGCTCCACCATGGTAGGTAGACCAAGACAAGTTAGGTATCTGAGCTCCGACGAACGTGCTCATGGTTATAAGTACCACAAACTGCAACTTATAATACATAAACATAATATTAACGACAAATGTACAATTATTTTATCCAATAGATGCATTTTGGAGTGTCACATGATTATATGAGTTTTTGATAAATACCCGATATGCACTTTTCACTAAGTCTACGATAAAAAGTATCAGATTGTCATCTATACAAAAATGAAATTATCTCTACAGACGCTAAAATAATTCCATAATAGCATCTATAAATTAAAAAAGCCACTATTTTACTAGTGGCTTCCTCAAATTCATAGGACGAGGGTATTATTATTATTATTATTCTGCTAGTGCATTAAATATAACACCTTCAGTAATTACGATCGTATTGCCGTCATCATCTTTGGTAGTGCCAGAAAATGTAGCACTAGCTTGCGTAATGCCTTGGCTTATCTTTGTTTTGGTGATTTTGAATTGTCCACTACCTGAAGATCCGCTTCCAAATCCCCATGATTTATTGTTTACATTATCAAGAAAAAGGAATACCCCTGAACTATTATTATTAAGGATGTTTTCTCCACTAAGATTGGCATTTTCAAACCCAAAACTGGCAACTTGGG
>JBBRJL010000471.1:0-2966 GCA_038219375.1 Chitinophagales bacterium
TCGCTCCTCGGGCCGCGCATGGGCCGAGAGAAGTTCGAGGGAAACCAGGTTGAAACCCCGGGCTTTCAGCTCGCGGGCTTTGGCGGCGGTTTTTTCGCCGGCGTCGGGTTTGCGGCGGGGCCTATCCTATAAATGAGATAAATAATTTTGATTAATTTAGAAAGATATAAAAGCAACATTATAAAGTATGAAAAGCCTATTTTCTTTGTTATGCTTGTGTGCTTTATATCGGCATCAATTACTCCTTTATTAAGTTTTTATCCATACGAATTAACAGGACCGATCTTGGTATGTAGTATCCTGTTGAGCATTAGTATATCTACATATTTATTATTCGAAATTATTAAGAAATCGGACGTAAATAGTAATAATAAAAAAACAATTCTTGAATTACCTATTGTCATCTTAGCAATAATCTGGGGATTTACCGTGTTTCAAAATCAATACAACATATGGGGAATATATATAATAAACATGATATTGCTATATATTTTGCTAAAAAACCTTGTACGTGATAGCGTTTTTAAAAGCAAAGACATTAGTAACTTAGTTTTGTGTACATTTATATTTGAAGGTATAAAACAAGCTCTTTTTTATACTTTTGATTTAGGAGGATATTCTTTTGCAAACAATAATATATTATCTATGGCAATTGTAATAGCATTGCCATTTATATACCAAAAGTCAAATTTACGTATTGGTCACATAATTGCAATTCATATATTTTTTACTGTTTTGATATTTCTATTACAGTCAAGAACAGGATTAATAGGTATGTTAGTGGTGTTCTTATCTATTTTGTATATCAGAAATAGGGATCCTTTTAAACTGGACATGGGTACTAAAATTTTCATATCTATGTTCTTATTCATAGGGACTGTAGGATTTATGTCATTAAACAGTGACAAAAAAGAGTCTACAGATGGTAGAGTAATTATATGGAAAAACTCCATAGAAATCATTAAAGATCAATCAATATTTGGTAGTGGTCTTGGAAGCTTCAAAAAACAAATTGCAGTTCAGTTTACAAAATATTTTTCTACTGAAAGACCAGAAACGGAGAAGGATAATTTTACAAGTCAAATAAATATTGCATATAACGATGGTATTCAGTTGTTTATAGAATGTGGTGTTTTGGGTTTGTTATTTTATGCAGCATTAGTCGCCCAAGTATTTCAAAATTTTGGACATCTTGCCATTCCTATCTTTTCATTTATCATAATGGGGATCACAAACTCAGTTTTTTATATTGTACCGTGTGGGTATATTCTCATTATGTCATTAGTGATCATTGACAAAAGTATTATGAGCTTTACAATATCTAAGCGCATTATTTTGATTTCATTATTTTTTCTTGGAATATTTTCCACTTATACAACTCTGAAATACGAAAAAGCTATCAGAACAACCAAATCAGTCACAAATGATATTAATGCTAAAACAAATTTACAACGGCTTAAACCATTTACTAAAATATTAAATAGCAGTGATTATTATTGGCTTATGGTTGCAAATAACTTTTATAAAGTAGGAAATAGAAAAAACGCTACTATGGCTGCTGCAAAAGCTGTAAATACTAGTAATGATTATAGAGCTTTCGATTTACTTGCTTCAATTGCTAACAAAGAAGGAAGCCAAAATGAAGAAAAATATCTGAAAAATGCTCATTACATTGTTCCTGGTCTTGTGATACCAAAATACAATTTATTTCAATACTACAAGGAAAATTGTAAAAGCGATCAAGCTGATTTTTGGGCAAATGAAGTGTTAAATCACAAGAATAAAGGATCACGAGACATAACATATTTTAAAGACCAAGTCAATAATTATTTAGAAAATGAAAAATAGGATTCTCATTTTGGTTTTTATTATTGCCATTCTTAGTAATGGTGCTATTGCTCAAAACACTAAGTTTGATACTAGTTATCTTGAGCTTAAGAATGAATATATCAATAATAAACTTTCTGATAAGGAAATAATGTTAGAATTCATCAGGAATAATATTGGTATTCATTATACTGATAATTATTTTTGGCAAGATAGTATTGGTGGCAAAGTAAATTTTGATGAACTTATATACGCTGACTTTAATACTGCGGTAAAAAATTTTGACGTTATTAAAACTGAAAAAGGGAAGTTATCTCCGATAGCTACCCGCAAAGATGACAAACATCTGCTTACAAAAGATATATTAAAACAAAATATAGATGCTACTTATGAAAGTGAGTATTACACTAAGTACTCCAAGGATATAATCAATAATTATCTACTTCCGTATAGAAACTTTAGTGAACCTATACATAACTGGAGACAAATATACAAAGATAGATTCAAATATTTTAACGACGAAAAGGATACCAAAAAAACTATTCAGAATATAATAGACAATGTAAATCAATGGTATCTGTGTACTTATGGCATAGAAAAAAGAACTGACCCACTGCCATTTTTAGGTGCGTTACAAATTTTGCATAGAAAAAAAGGAGGCTGTGAAGATGTAGCAAATCTGATGACTTTTGCATTACGAAGTATTGGTATTCCGAGTTCGGTAGATATCATACCCTATTGGGGTACATCTACAGGAGGTCATGTGCTCAATTCGGCTTTTGGTACAAATGGTGAGGTAATACATTTTGATGCACTTGTTCATTCGGATAGTCTTTATGAATTAAGTAGAGAACCTGCAAAAGTATTTAGAAAAACTTATGCTATTAATCCTGATCTGATAAGCAATAAAATTCAAAGCGAAAATATTCCTAAATATGGAATGCTTAGAGAAAAAAATTATATAGACGTTACAAAGGAGTATTGCAAAGTGTCCGACATCAGCTTTAATGTGCCTGACACTATTAATGAAAATACATTTTATGCATGTGTGTTTAACGGTGGCAATTGGAAGCCAGTATGGTTTGGAGAAAGAAAAGATTCAGTAGTTAAATTTACTGATATGGTAGAGGGCGTGCTAT
>JBBRJL010000472.1:0-2961 GCA_038219375.1 Chitinophagales bacterium
ATACAAACTAGTGCAATAGATGCATTTGAGAGTTTTATGGCACCATAAAAACAAATCCAATGTAAGCCGATGAGTACACCTATGATAATGTAAGCTCGTATTTGTTTGGCTGAAATTTGCATTAAAGTTCTACCAAATTGTAAAAAAAATAACAAACTCGCAGATGTGATCAATACTCTCCACCAAACCAAAACAATGGCAGGAAGCTGGATCAAATCTCCCAAAATAGCTGTAAACCCAAAAAGTATGACAGCAATATGTATTTGAAAATATGCTGTCTGATTTTGTGTCAACTGCATTAATGATATGTTATTTGAAAAATGATATGCAAATTATTGATTTATTGTGGCTTATCAACGGAGTCATAAACGACAACTTTGGACCACAAATGGTTGCACTTATCTATAAATTCGAGATGGATAGGATCGACTTGGTATTTTTGTTCGTCTTCGGCATTTGCAAATATGGTCAACCATGAGATAGCATATGAACCATCTATGACATCTCTGCTAGCTCCCGCAGGCACACCCATATGATAGGATTTTATACTTTTAGCTTTGGTCAATTCATTCAGACCAGCCACTAGTTTATCCAAATCATCCTTACTTTCGGGGTTTTTGAGCCAAAAATATACGTGGTGTACAAAAATATTGGTTAGCTTTTTTGTGCCAACTAGACTATTCGCTTTAATCCCTAAAGGAAGCAGAAGGGAAGAAAGTCCAAGTTTGTTAAAAATACGTCTGTTCATCTATTTAAATTTTTATTTTTTTTTAAAAAGTTTAGTTATGACTAATCGCTGTCATGGAATAAATATGAGTGAAAATGATAAAAATGACATATCTTAAGGCTGCATCATTATTACACAACTAAGTAACAGTGTGCATTGCATTCTTGCAATAATCAGCTCAAAGATAATTAGTCGTGTGGGTTAATATTAAATAATAGCGAAAAAATAAAAGTTTTTAAGAAATTTAAATCATTAATCATATTAACGTATGTATTTCATTCTTCAAATTGATCTATCAAAACTATACAGAGGAATAGAAAAAGTATTTTTAATTAGAATGGTTCTAAATAAATTAAATGCAAATATTGACATCGCAAAAAAGATGATTAAAGTGGAAAGCTTATTTATCTTTGCTCCATTTTTAAGATATTTTTAGAATCAAATCAATTTTATAATCGAAATGATAAAACTGAAATTTACATTCTGCCTCATTTTTTTGGCAAGTATGCTTTCGGCACAAGGTCAGGGATCAGGAAGTAATTTGTTACTATACAGCGTTATAGCAGTTTGTGCTATTCTCGTCATTTGGGCTATGCTAGGTCTTGCGAGCAACTTAATGAAAATAGAAGCAGGTAAACATGGACTCAACCCTGAAAAAGAAAATTTTGGGGTTTTCCCTGGGTTAACTGATATATTCCAAGCTAAGAGACCTGGATATGCTGTCGGAGGGTCTTTCCACAAATTTGAAAAAGGATTTGACATCAATCTGGAGGGCAAAGCCACAGAAGGAATCCATGAATCATCAGTGACAAGATTTGCCATCAAACCGACTGACTTTAAAGGGATGTCTCCAATACCAAAGGTAACAGTAGATGTAGGTGATGAAGTAAAAGCTGGGGATGTTTTGTTTTTTGATAAAAAAAGACCAGAAATCAATTATGTTTCTCCAGTAAGTGGAGAGATAGTCGCTGTAGAGAGGGGCGAAAAAAGATCGATAGCAGAAGTCGTTATATTGGCAGATAAAAACATATCTTACAAGGAATTCAACACACCTGACATCAATACAGCTGACAGAAATACTTTGGTTAATTTTCTTGCTGAAAGTGGTGCTTGGCCATTGATAAATGAGCGACCATTCGATTTAGTTCCTGCACTTGACATCGTGCCAGTAAATATCTTTATAAGTACATTCGATACAGCTCCATTAGCTCCTGATGCAAATCTTGTGATTTCAGGTAATGAAGCTGCTTTCCAAAAAGGAATCGATTTATTGTCAAAGATGACAAGTGGTTCAGTTCACTTGGGTCTTGATGCGAGATGGAAAAAAGCACCTGCAAGTGGTTTTGTAAATGCAAATAATGCAAATAAACATTGGTTTGCAGGCCCACATCCAGCTGGTAATGTAGGCATTCAAATCCATCATACAGTTCCAATCAAAGGAAGTGACAAGGTATGGACACTTGGTATTCAAGATGTTATCACTTTAGGTCACCTTTTCCTTACCGGAGAATATCGTGCTGAAAGAATTGTTGCCTTAGTTGGTGGTCAATTGAACACACCAAAATATGTTAAAACTTACCAAGGAGCAAGTATAGCTGATTTAATCAAAGATAACCTAATAGAAGGTGAAAATAGAGTTATTTCAGGAGACGTACTTTCAGGAACTCAGATTTCAGCAGATTCATTCCTTGGTTTCAAAGATGATCAATTGACTATTATAAAAGAAGGTAATGATTATGAATTATTCGGATGGTTACTACCATTGGCACCTAGACCGAGTATTTCAGGAACGATACCCTCATTCGGAAAAGACCACGAATACGAAGCGAATACAAATACACATGGGGAAAAGAGAGCATTTGTGGTGACAGGTCAATATGAATCCGTATTGCCTATGGATATTTATCCTCAACATCTTATGAAAGCCATCCTTACTAACGATTTTGAAAAAATGGAGGGTCTAGGTATCACAGAATTGACGGAGGAAGACGTAGCTCTTTGTGAATTTGTATGTACATCCAAAAATCCACTACAATCTATCCTTCGTCAAGGACTGAATGCAGTGCAGGAACAATCATAAAATAATAACGACAAACGAATATATTATTAAATGGCTTTAGTAGATTTTTTTACAAAAATAGAACCGGACAAGAAAAAAAGTCCTTTGCTTCATACGGCATACGACGCTTTTTTTACGTTTGCTTTTACTCCCAATACCGTTACTAAGAATGGAG
>JBBRJL010000473.1:0-2955 GCA_038219375.1 Chitinophagales bacterium
GGTAGCATATAGAACAGAATTTGGCTCTATGCTTGATTTTGAACGTAAGATGAAAACAAAAATTGGTGATTTGATTGAAAAGTAGACACTATAATTCTCTCATGAATGTGTGACGTTATTATTTTTAGCGCTAATCAGCACCCAACTGCGAATAATCCAACAGTTGCCGGACGTCAACGAAGGATTGTGGTTTCAGACAGAATAGCACAAAAACCAATATGTGCATAATTACATAAGTTACATTATTAAAATAAGGAATATGTTTTAAAAACAAAATTATATTTTAATATTAGACGAATTTATTTTGTTATTACAAAAGTATTAGTATCTTTGCGTTCCGTTGTTGAGATTTAAAAATCAACAAAATTCAGCCCAGTTTTGCACCAAACTGGGCTTTTTTGTTTTATTATCAATAGATTAAAATTTTCAGCTATGTATATTGGTATGATAATAAATAGAATAGTTTAATTTGTTTGGCAATTGGTCATAATGAAGCTTAGTTATAATTCATTTTATTTTGCAAGAATAGGTATGTTATTAAGAATCTTATAACTGGATTTTAGTTAAGGATCTGCTTGAATTCACAAAAATTCTTAATTAATTAATACATACATTGTAATATTTAGAAATAAAAGTAAGTAAAAATGAATAAAACAACCAAATTATTTGCACTATTTTTCAATTATTTTGTAAGTCAACTTCACTCAATTTACTAGTTATTAAAGCAAATTTTCGAAGCTGTGACTCTGTTGGTCACAGTTCATTCCTAAATTATGATGTAGGATCACAATTTTTAAGGGGATTCTTGTCTGCGGCTTGAAGCTTCATATCTTAAGTACATTTGACTTTTTCAGTAGATTTTAGTTAGCTGAGAAGAAATAACTTTGGAAACCACTCAAATAAATTATACAACGTGGTGGCTGACTAATTTAAGCACACTATCTTTGCATCATAAATTAATATCCCTTGAAGGTAGTTCTGATTACACCACCATTTACACAATTGAATACGCCTTATCCTGCCACTGCGTACATCAAAGGATTTTTGAATACCCTTCAGTTTGATGCTTTTCATTGCGATCTTGGATTAGAAGTTATTTTGGAAGTTTTCAGTAAAAAAGGATTGACCAATTTATTTCAAATTATTGAAGAATCTAATGTAGAGTTATCCGACAATTGTTTTCGTGTATTTTCGCAAAGATATAAATACATAAAAACCATCGAAGCGGTCATAAATTTTCTAAAGAATAAAAATCAGACTTTGGCGCTCACCATTTGTGCAGGTGGATATCTTCCTGAAGGCGCACGTTTTGGCCAAGTCGAACAGTTAGATTGGGCTTTTGGCTCTATGGGCACGCACGATAAAGCGCGTCATTTGGCGACTTTATATTTAGAAGATCTTGGAGATTTAATCACGGAAGCTATAGACGATAATTTTGGTTTTAGTAGATATGCAGAACGGTTGGCTAGGACAGCAACTCATTTCGATACATTGAATGACGCGTTGATGGTAGAGCATTCTTTCATATCAAATACGATGATCGAATTGTTGGAAAAACATATTTCGACACAAAAACCTGATGTAGTTTGTATAACAGCACCATTTCCAGGCAATGTATTTGGCGCTTTTAAGTGTGGTCAATACATTAAAACAAATTATCCTTACATAAAGGTTATCTTCGGCGGTGGATATGCCAATACGGAATTGCGACGCGTATATGACGAACGAATATTTGAATTTATTGACTACATTACCTTAGACGATGGTGAGGCGCCGATACAACATTTACTAGAGTTTTTGCAAGGGAATAGAGAGAAATCAATGCTCAAAAGGACTTTTTGTCTTTCAGGAGGTGTAGTCACTTATATCAATGGGTCTACAGAATTTGACATTCCACAAAAAGAGGTAGGCACACCCGATTACAGCGATTTGCTACTTGATCAATATTTGTCAGTCATCGAAATCGTAAACCCGATGCATCGGCTATGGAGTGATGGAAGATGGAATAAATTGACACTCGCACATGGCTGCTATTGGGGCAAGTGTTCCTTTTGTGACGTCACGCTCGATTATATCAAAAGGTACGAACCAGTGGGTGCATCCTTGCTATGTGATCGTATAGAAGAAATCATCAACCAAACGGGACAAAACGGTTTTCATTTTGTAGATGAAGCCGCGCCACCGGCGTTGATGCGAGATCTGGCTATTGAGATTATCAGAAGAGAACTGACAGTAGTATGGTGGACCAATATTCGATTTGAAAAGAATTTTTCTTATGATCTGTGTCGATTGCTGAGACGATCAGGTTGTATTGCCGTATCTGGAGGTCTAGAAGTAGCATCTGATAGATTACTGGATAAGATGAAAAAGGGGGTCACCGTGGCACAGGTAGCTCGGGTAGCAAATGCATTTACGGAGTCTGGTATCATGGTGCATGCTTACTTGATGTACGGTTTTCCCACTCAGACCGTGCAGGAAACGATAGATAGCTTAGAGATGGTGAGGCAATTGTTTGAAGCTGGAGCCATCCAGTCAGGATTTTGGCATCAATTTGCCATGACGGCACATAGTCCTGTAGGGCTAGACCCTGCTTCATATGGTGTCGTGCAGACTGGTCCTGATTTTGGTGGATTTGCAGAGAATGACTTTTTTCATCAAGATGCCGATGGTGCAGACCACGAGATGTTTTCGGATGGATTGAAAGTATCTATATTCAATTATATGCAAGGTGTAGGACTCGATGAGACATTGGAAAAATGGTTTGACTTTGATGTACCACATACGACTATGAATACAGATTTTATAGATAGTGCTATAAACGAAGAAGGCGATAACACATTTAGATCTCATGATCAATTGGTATGGATAGGTGGTGATCCAATAGAAATGATTGTGACTCCGATCAAAAAATCAAAAAAAGAGGAAGCTTCTGAGCAATACGTAGAAATTGTAGTT
>JBBRJL010000474.1:0-2950 GCA_038219375.1 Chitinophagales bacterium
ATACCATTTACAGCAGCCTTGAAGACAGGTTTTCCATCTTGGAAGACATAATGTTCTTTATTTTCTACCGTTTCTGCACTTGCTGGTCTCAAAGATCCACCAGCTTTCATGTGGAGAAATTCTCTACCTGACCCATCAGATCTGAGCACTGAATCAATCACTCCAGATTCTTCTTCTGTGGGTTCGAGCAAAACACCACCAGCACCATCCCCGAATATAATACAAGTCGTACGATCCGAATAGTCAACGATAGACGACATTTTATCTGCGCCTATGATGATGACTTTTTTGTACATACCTGATTCAATAAATTTTGCACCTGTGGTCAAAGCAAACAAAAATCCGGAGCAAGCTGCATTTATATCATACCCGAATGCATTTTTTGCACCCACTTTATCCAAAATGGTATTGGCTGTGTCAGGAAACGTCATATCTGGTGTAATTGTGGCACATATCAAAAGATCAATTTCATCGGGTTTGGTATTGGTTTTTGCAAGTAATTGATTTACCACTTCCACGGCCATATCCGAGGTCGCTTTACCAGGTGTGCGTAGGATTCTTCTTTCTTTGATGCCGGTCCGTGTCATGATCCACTCATCTGTAGTGTCTACCATTTTTTCTAGGTCGGCATTTGATAAAATATCATCGGGAACATATCCGGCTACACCTGTAATTGCTGCAAATGTTTTTGCCATGGCAAATTGGTTTTGTACTGTTTTAAGAAAAAGTGGCACAAGATACATTTTTTTTGATTTTCCACAGAAATCAATATTAATTATAAAAAAAAATAATAATACTTTAAATTAATTTATAACACATAAAACACTATTATACAGAATTATACAAATATTAAAAAATAAAAATTAAAGAAAATGTTTGGGCCCCAATTAGTTTTTGGTATCAAAATTGATATATACTAAACATCAGTATAACAGTCATTTATAATTGAATATAATATTCAATACAAATGAAATGACCTTTGTAAAATCTGATAATATCTAAACGCAGAAATATTTATATCATTTTCAAATTTAAAAATCATGAGAAGATTAATGATTCATCTTCCGTTGGTCTTACTATTGATCATAGGAAGTAACCTGATAGCATCTGATATTCGGATCAACTTCAGTAATGAAAGCATCTCAAATGCCAGAAAAAAAGCCGGAGAAGAAGGGAAGCTGCTTTTTGTAGGTTTTCATGCGAAATGGTGTACACCATGTACATGGATGGACCAGACTACCTTTAAAGACGCAAATATTACAGATATGCTAAATGCAGATTTTGTAGCGCTGAAAGTAGATATAGATGATACACAGGGTTTTGAACTCAAATCGATTTATGAAGTCAAATATCTACCTACTATGCTGATTTTTAATTCACAGGGTCAACTATTAGAAAGAATAGAAGAGACAATGACACCAAGATTGCTTATGAACGTATTAAAAAAACATAATGCGCCAGAAAACAAAATAGTCATCAAGCATGATCTAAATACTTCACCATCGATTACTAATATGTCTCCACAGCTAGACCGTAACAGTGATTTCAACCAATCTGCAGCAGAATATGATAAATATTATCAGCAGCCGCAAACTGAAAGTGTATACAGAGTGCAAGTTGGTGTTTTTACAAAATATAAAGGGGCAAATAATCTTATAAAATCACTTCGAGAAAATTTTTTAGAACCTATCACAGTCACGACAGAATATAAAGACGATGTGTCCTACTTTAAAGTATGTATCGGTCAGTTCAGTAAACTAGAAGATGCCGAAAATTTCAGAAAAATGCTCAAAAACGAATATAAAATAGAAGGTATCGTGCAGTAGTATAAGTTAAAATAAAAAATTAAAGCAAGGCGATAAAATCATTGGTTTGACTGATGATTTTATCGCCTTTTTGAATTAAACCATTTGAATAATTGCGAAAAAATTTATTCCTCCTTACCAAAAGTTGTCGATTCTGCCTCTGAAATCACAAGTGGAATATCATCTTTAATCTGTTTTTGCTGTATAGCTGAAATTGTTGCCAAAGATTTGCCAAATCGAGAAACTGCCATTTCCTCCCATAGCTCGTTGTATGCCGTTTTAAGTTCATTATACACCTCAATATATGTCTTATAATGAGTACCTCGATCATTCTTTAACGAGATTACAGCTTTAGTCGGTTCTTCTGACATAGATATTTCATTATTTGGGTTGCTGATAAATTTTTTAACATTCGTCTTCAAATCCCTAATATTCATCGGAATCTTTCTAACTAGCAATTCATTATTTGCATTTATCAAAACCGAATAGACATTTCTCTCTTTTACGTCTGTGGGCTCGGGTAGATCAGGTGTCCAAGGAGGAAGTTTTACCAAAATACCTTTATCTTCCGATATAGTGGTAGTGACTAAAAAAAAGATGAGCAAAAGAAAAGCAATATCCGCCATTGAACCGGCATTGATTTCATTATTTGGACGATGTCTTGTTGCCATGTTGAGATTATTTTTTGTGAGATAATTGAATTTGCAACACAAACTCAGGACATAATACCAATAGTACATACAAAATAGTCCAATAAACTTCATCTTTTTCATTGATTCTTCTTCATAAAATATTTACATAGTGAAGGCTACGCAAATATTTTTTGAATCGACTGAATAAAAAATCTATTTTTTTATTTTTGACTATTTTATAAATACAATTGGTACAAGAAGCTTCCGTAAAATTCTGTATTGTGCTATAACTTAAAGATGCAAAACTCCTGTTTTTGGTGTATTGAAATACTAATAACCATCAGAAGACCTATACAATAGCGAATTATGAGTATAAATAGCCGAGAGTTTATACTACGATTTGATTAAAAATAAAAATAATCAAAAGACCAACTTTATTCGTCACTACCCTTCATTTTCTCGGCATTCTCGGCCCTTTGCAGTGATAGAACGATCTCTTCTAGATCTCCTTCT
>JBBRJL010000475.1:0-2942 GCA_038219375.1 Chitinophagales bacterium
AGATGTTTCTGTTTGTAAAAATGGAATTATCTCATTAAGTCCAGACTTTGCAGAAGATTTGTGTCTTGATTTTAATTATTTTTGGGAATTACCAGGCTCTGAAATCGGAAATTCAAATCAGAAATCACCATTAAATGTAAAATATAATACCATCGGAGTATTTGAATCTAAACTAACCGTTACAAGTGGTCAATTCAATAAAATAATTACTTTTAAGGTTACCGTTGAGTCTGCAACTACCCAATTAATTTCCCAAACCATCTGCTCCAACGACTCCATCTTCTTTAACAATCAATGGATATACTCCTCTGGTCTTTATCAAGAAGTATCGTCGACCCAACAAGGATGCGATAGTACTATTACCTTAGATCTGATTTTTCTTGATACTGTCGAGACAAAATCTAATTTACGATTATGCCAAGGAGATTCAATACTGATAAACGGTCAATGGATTTATGATGAAGGTGATTTTACAATTTTTAATACATCTACCAATGGATGCGATAGCTTGTCTTCTATAACGGTTGAAATAATTCCACAAGTCGGCATTCTGGATACGATCAACTTATGTCAAGGTGATTCAATACTTTTGAACAATCGATGGTATTATAGTGCACAAGACGTGACATACTTTGATTTTAATGCTTTTTGCCCGATCAATATTAGTACTGCTATTGTAGGCAAACCAAATTTTACATTTTTGGATGAAGTCAATATTTGTCCTAACGATAGTACACGTTTTCACGGGAATTGGATAAATGAAGGTGGTTCGTTTTCGTTCAATTATAAAACCCAAGCCGGTTGCGATTCAGTTTATACGTTAATTGTATCTACTATACCACTGCCAATTGAGCCTGTATCATCAGTAGATTGTGATTATGGTTTATATGACTTGGCTGTTTCTTTTCATCCAGCTTGGTCATATCAATGGAGCAACGGTGCACAAGTCAGCCCAACGACTTTCTCTGAGGGTGGCGTTGCTTCCATATCATTTACACATAGAGAGGAAGGCTGTTTGGTTACTTATTCGATAAATTTGCCATTTATACCTGATGATAATGATGTTCCATTTTTCGGAGATACCATCGTCTATCCAGGTAAACCCTTGAAGTACATGATAGCAATGGATTCCAATTTTTGGTCTCTTGATTGGTATCAGGATAATAGGTTGCAATGTGAAGATTGCTTCGTGAATATGTTGCAAACGACGCTCGACAGCGAGATAAACTTGATATTTTACCATATCTCAGGTTGCGAATATCTCAGAGATTTTAGTATCGGGATTGATGATTCTCAGGACCTATATATTCCTAATATCTTTGCTCCTGAAAGTACTTCTGGAAATGACAAGTGGCGAGTAAACATTCCCGAGTGTTTTACCGTGGAGTTGGTAAAAATATATGATCGATGGGGGAATCTGGTTTCTGCAAGTGAGAATCCTAAAATCGTAGAGTGGGACGGCGTGTATAAGGGCAATTACCTAGAGCAAGGCGTTTACACATATCTCATTCTTTTCACTGATCCAGTACTTAATCAAAAGATAAAAAGCGGAGATATCACGTTACTTAGGTAGTTTAAGTTTTTACTTATGATTTCTTTAATACATAAATAACTGAACTTGACTTATTTACATTTAAATATCCTTTTATAAATGAAACGAATCCTATAGCAAAACCTTGTGCTAATCCCAGGGTACTTTGTTTGTATTTTTCACTCAACATAGCATTATAAAACGGATCAAATGGCATCATCTTTTTATCTACAAGGGTAAAGTGGTTATTATTTGCTATTTTTTTTAGCGTCTCAGGTGTAAAATGCCATAAATGTCTAGGTACATCGTAAGCTGCCCAATAGCTTCCATAATATTTTGCTTCAAAACAATTATGATTTGGCACTGCAATTATGAGGTAACCATTAACGTCTAGCATGCTGTGAAAAGTTTGCAAATATGCATTGGGATCATACAGATGTTCTAATACGTGCCATAAAGTGATGTATCCAAATTTCTGTTTAATGCCACCGTTTTTAAGATGTTCAGGGGTATTTACATCTAGGCCAAACTGCTTAATGCTAAAATTTCGGGCTTTTTCGTCTATCTCTATACCAGAAGTAAAGTATCCTTTTTGTTTCATGTAGTTCAGGAAATATCCTGTACCACTTCCTATATCAAGCAAACTTTTGTTAGCACCCAAATCTTGCACAAGTTTATACTTTCTACCCAACATGATGTCTCTCACCATATGATACAATCTCGAAACTACTCCTGTAGAGGTGTTTGAATGCGAAATATAGTCTTCACTTTGGTAGTATCTACCGCTTTCAGACTCTTCGGGAGGATTTTGAGTGAATAAAAATCCACATGCGCCACACTTACAAAGTTCGAATTTTTCTTTGGTAATCGAATGATCTTTTATTTCTGAAACTGGAGATAAAGAAGAAGATCCGCAAACTTGACAGTTTTTGATTAAAATGGATGCCATGAATTAAATATTTTTAGTAAAGTTCGCAAAGATAAAATAAAAATTTGATCAAGACAATGATATCTTTACGTAGTTTTATCAAGCCATGTAGCGATAAGTGGGAAAGACTTTCAATTTGTTTAAGGTTTTTTGAATAAAACCTACGAGACATCCAACCTTCAAGCATATTCTTACGTCTTTACTAAAATGCAAACACTAAAAGATGTTGGAACTGTTTAAAATTGAATTCTTTACATTCGAAATTAGAAAATTCTGATATTCTTAAAAGTAATATTTTTTTGTAACTTTTAGTAAAATTTTAACGTTATCAAAGAGTCTATTCAGGAGTATATCGATTTACATTTGCACTTAAAAGTCCAGTTCTTAGTATTTTATTAAATAATTTGAAATATATAAATAATTTAAAAATGAAGATTAGAATAAACATAAAACATGCTTTTGCTGCACTCCTTGCTGTCAGTG
>JBBRJL010000476.1:0-2941 GCA_038219375.1 Chitinophagales bacterium
GCTATATGGTTTTGTACGAAAAGACCGAAAATAAAGTTTAAGATACCCACCACCAATAATATGAAAGCAATGTGACGTAACGTCATCCGAAATCCATAAATACTTGTAATAATTACATATAGATAAGAAAGAGAAAATGCAAAGCCAATTATAAATAATATTGGAAAACTAAAAGTATAAAATAATCCTAAACTCAATGTAAGCAATATCGTTAAACTAAATACCCAACCAATACTCGAGCATTTCTGACGTAAAGAATGACCATACTTTCTGAATACAAAAACTAAGGCAAAAGCAATACTAAATGCCAACTGATGGAACAAGTTCTGACTGTCATCTTTCAAGATCAAGGACCAGAATATAAAACTAAGTTCAATAGATACTGCCACTCCTGACAGTATCAATATACCCACATAATGAAACCTTGATGTTATGACTTTTTTCACTTCATCTATTATTACATCTTGAGCATTCGACTTACCCAATGCCAAAAAGAGAAGTGATGTTATTATAATAACAAAAGCGATGACATTGGCGGGAAGTACACCATCAATAATAACACAAACTCCACCTAAAGCTATTCCAAAAGCAGTCCATGCAAATACATCAAGCGTTAATCGTTGCTTAAAAAGTAAAGGCTTAAACAAAATACCAACTAATAATCCTTGAAATAACGCTGTAGCAATAAATATAGAAACATTATAAAATAAAAACGACATAAGTACCAATGATATATTGAAACCTATGATCAGAAAATATATTATCTCCTTAGTCCAAAGTTTTGTCACAAACACTAGACTAGTCGATCCTACCAATATCAACAAATACAATCCTACAAAAGAATAGTCTATGGTCTGACCATCAATCAATGAAGGAACAATACAGCCTAGGTAAACACCTAGATATAAGGTTAGAAAGACTGGTGCTACGGAAGCCAAGAACTGCTTAAAAGACATAAAATGGATTTATCATTCTTTGTACTCTATATCTTCGTTTTTGAAACTAACGAAGAACAGTATTAAAATTACAGCTGCAAAACCAGCCGGGTATAGCCATATGGTATTCCAGTCTCCAGGGTATGTTTCGGTGATATGACCCGCAACCTCAAAACCTATCAACATACCCACACCATAAGTAGCGAGGGTGATCAGCCCCTGGGCAGCACTTTTGACATTTGGGCCTGCTTTTGCATTGGTATAAATCTGGCCACTTACAAAAAAGAAATCGTAACAAATACCATGTAAAGCAATACCTAAAATCAACATAAATGAAAAACTTCCAGCATCGCCAAATGCAAACAGTACATATCTCAAGGCCCAAGCCAACATCCCTAATAAAATCGTATTTTTAAACCCATATTTTTTGAAGAAGATAGGAAGTAAAAGCATAAAGACAACTTCTGACATTTGACCTATTGTCATCTTACCTGTTGGATTCTCCATGCCTACATCTACCAAAAAAGGATTGGCATTGGCATAATAAAAAGCAAGAGGGATACAAATCAAAATAGACGATATGAAGAATATCAAAAAATTCCTATCTACTAGCAACTTGAGTGCATCCAACCCTAAAATCTCCGATACTGTTATTTTTTTATTTTTATCTACAGTCGGAGGCGTAGCAGGAAGAAAAAAACTAAATATACCCAGTATAGCAGACGCCACACCTGCTAGCAAAAATGTATTGCTAAGCATACCAGCGGCAATAGACTCCTTGCTATCCCAACTGAATAGATAACTGATAGATAGACCAGCGATGATCCAACCTATAGTACCGAATACCCTGATATAGGAAAACTCTTTGGCAGGATCCCTCATCTGATGGAATGAAACAGAATTGACTAAAGCTAGCGTAGGCATGTATGCGATCATATAACCCAAAACATAAGGATAAAAAACAGCAAAATCAGAAGTTTGCGACATCAAATACATCAAACCTGCACCTATCAAATGTAAAACGCCGAGTATCTTTTCAGCATTAAAAAACCGATCTGCTATCAATCCTATGATGAAAGGTGCAATGATGGCTCCCCAAGATTGTGTACTAAATGCTTGTGCTATTTGACCTCCTTGAGCCGACATATTACTCCCGAGAAATGTTCCAAGTGTCACAAACCAAGCTCCCCAGATAAAAAACTGGAGAAACATCATGGTCGATAATTGGATTTGAATCGATCTGTTCATCTTTGTTTTTGTTTTAGTTATGATTATAATTCTTTGATTTTCAAATTTCTAAACCAAACTTTATCACCATGATCTTGAAGTGAAATGTGGCCAGCTTTAGCTTTGCCGAAATCAGGCATTTCCTTAAACTTACTATTGGCAACCATTTTTGTCCAACTATCATCATGCATGGTAAAACTAACTACATTGATGCCATTGAGCCAAAACTCCACTTGTCCTTTGTCGCTCCTTATACGAGCTTCATTCCATTCTCCAGCAGGTTTTACGACAGGATATTTACATTCTATCAGGTCGTATAAATCTCCTGCCCGATGTGTCACAAATTTTGAATCAGGATGACAAGAATTATCCAATATTTGCATTTCAGGACCCGTTTGCCACACGTAATCATACTTATCACTTTCCACCACATTAAAAATGACGCCACTATTGCCACAATTTCCAATTTTCCACTCATATACAAACTCGTAATTTTCATACGATTTGTCGGTGATGATATCGCCACCATCTACTGCTTGCCAATGACCATCTTTATTTGGTTTGGCATCTAGGTGAATGGCATTTTCGTTAATAACCCAACCTTTACCTATAGTTTTTTTGCGGAAATTACGCCACCCATCCAATGTTTTACCATCAAAAAGCCACCGGAATTTTATCATAGTTATCAAAAATTATTGCAAATATTATTGGAGAGTAAAATCGATTATGAATATAGAACGACCGTTGCAAAATGATTGCATACTGCTGACGATATAGAA
>JBBRJL010000477.1:0-2934 GCA_038219375.1 Chitinophagales bacterium
AAAAGAACTGCCTGGTTATCTCAAATTTAGAGGCGGAGTACAATATGGTTTATACTATTATGACAATCACTGGGTAAAATTAGGACGAAGTGTCCCCACTGAGACAACCATGCGTTTAAGATTCAAAAATGTTCCTAAGAATGCTGTACTTTTGTTAAAGCCAATAGATAGTAAAGGGAAAGAACGTCCGTTCACCATTGATGAAAATGGTGAACGGTCATGGTGGTAATTTTTTAACATTAAAATTTTTATAATTATGAGTTTTAAATTTTATTTTATTGGAATGATGCTAACTTTCATTCTACCAAACTTGGTCTTGAGTCAGACTATTGATTCGACCAAAATTAAGTATGACGCATTTGTCACGGACAAAAAAGCAAAAGCAAAGGACAAATACACCTACTCACAATTTTCTATTGCACTTAGGTATAAGGACACTCTCAACTTGAATGCTGCTCAAATAGACCAGATGTATTCAGAAATAAAGAACCTGAAAAGTCTTAAAAATGCACATTATACCGCACACAAAGAGTCACTAGACACTAGGAGTTTAGAAAGTCAAAAGATGGTGCAAGTGTTGACTGGGACTCAATATGACTTACTACTTAGATTAAAAAATCATTCTAAATCTAAGGCAAATGCCGAAAATGATTGGAAAGAAATGGAAATTAGAAATATGAATACGCAATTTTCCAAAGGTGCCACTGTAGCCGAATTATATGAGTATTATGTGATCAGAGAGTCTTTATATGATAAATATAGACACGATCCTATATCGCAATCTGCTGAGACAAAAGCTCATTATAATAATAGACCTGCATGTATGAAAGCATTGACAAAATTAAGAAGGACAAATACAGATACTTTTGGCAATAATTTGAATGGTAATTAAAAAACATAATATAATGGAAAAGTATATAATTTCGATAATCTTTGTGTTTTCGTTTAGCTTTTTGTTTGGTCAGAAAACTGATAAACAACAATTGATCACAAATCAAAAAATTGTGACATTGAAATCAGAAAAACAAAAAAGCATAGAAAACAAAAAGATGGACAATAAGAAAGAACCTAAAAATAGGGGACACAACGAGTTTGTAGATCAATACAATAAAGCATTAAATCTTTTGGAATTAAGTAGTAATCAGAAGGATACTTTTACAGCATTTCAATTGGTAAGATATAGTGCCATTGTAGGGCAATTCCCGCCCGCATATTACAGTCTTGGGAAATTTTATAAACTTGGTATAGGTGTAACTTTAAATTTGGATTCTTCATTTTACTTTTTTGATTTGGCTGCTAAAGCAGGCCATAATCATGGTCAATATCTAAGAGGATATATGTTATATAAGGGACTTGGTTGCGAGCAGGATTATATAAAAGCAGTTAGTGATTTTAGAGAATGTGCAAACAAGGATAATAGGTCATGTATGTATATGCTTGGACTGTGTTATAGAAATGGATTTGGGGTAGCAAAAAATATTAGGATTGGGGATCATTGGTTACAAATGGCTTTAGAAAAAGGATCTCTAGAAGCTAAATCAGAACTTGATTTGTCAGTCGCTGAAGTAAATGACTTACATCTTTCTGTCATGCAAAACCCAGAAAAATTAGCCATATTAAGTGGAGAAGTTGAGATGAAGTCAAATGTGTTTAACAAAGTTAAAAATAATACCAATATTGGTAATTATGGGCTAGGATTTGAATCATATCTTGTAAAATATGATTACAGTGAAAAGTATATCGTAAGTTTAGAAAAAATTGATTTTTCGTCAAAAATGGTGGGAAATAAAATTGATGCAGTAGTAAAATTTGATAATGGGAATAAATCAACACTGCTTTCAGGGATACGATCATCTCAAGAGCATATATTTGCTTTATCAAATAGCACAAAAGATAGAAATGACCGTTACACTAATTATACTAAAGATGAGTTGATTTTTGATGCCATTTCATTTTTTGAATTTCAAGACATCATCGATGGCACTGATGTAATATTGGCAAATATAAGTGGTGTATCTACGCATCAAAAAGAACCCGAAAAGCCCATCAAATTATTCATCTTCAGAGAAACAGATATTATAAATGATGCAGATCATAATATAGCAATAAATCAATTATTAGCGTATCCAAATCCGTTTACACAAGTTTGTAATGTAGAAATAGATATAGCCGCAGATGCTGAATGTAGCCTTTTAATACATGATATGAGTGGAAGACTACTATATCATACAAATAAAGAAACGTTAAAAAAAGGTAAATATATTTTTCCTTGGGAATCTGATGCTTTATCAGGGACTTATATCGTTACTTTAAATATCAATAACGTTTCTAAACAATTAAAAATTATTAAGATATGAGTTCCTCTTTAAAATTTTTATTAACCTTTATTTTATTATTCTTTCTTTCTCTCTTAAATCCAATAAGTGCACAGCCAGTTGAATGGGAAGATAATGGTGATGGCACTTGGACTAAATATCAGTTTGAAATAGATGGTAAAGATGGCCCTGGATGGTATTTTAGAGATTGGGGATGTTACAACCATGATAATTGGGATTATGGCATGGATTGGAGTGATTTACAAGATCTGCTAAGTTGGTGGGATGATATAGAAGCTTCTAATCAATCTACTCATAGAGTATGTCCCCAATTAGTAAGTAATACTTTAAAACCACTACCAGCAAACACTGCACGAACCAAAATTGGGATTGGTGAAGAAGTTTTGGTAGGTATTCGGAATAATTGTGCTTTATTTTGCAATTGGAAAATTTCGGGGCCTGGTGTTTTGTCCAATCAAACTCAAAATTATTGTAATTTTCAAGCACAATGGACACCTGGTACAATTAAAATTACTGCCGAGCTCACAGGAACTGATCTATGTAATCCAAGTTGTAATACTACATTAGAACTGGAGTTTGAAGTGGTTGCGCCAAAGAG
>JBBRJL010000478.1:0-2927 GCA_038219375.1 Chitinophagales bacterium
ATACGTATTTGATACAAACGGAAAATAAAGAAACCATTTATATCTGGAATGCTGCAAGCGGAGAGATCAAACCGTTGCTAGTAAAAGGAAATGAATCTGCGCTATCGATCATAGATTTTTTGGTGGATGATGAAAAAACAATTTGGATACTGTGCAGAAATAATGGTCTACTTTCTGCACCAGGTGGATTATCTATATTGTTTACGGATATTGATGATATTCAAAGTATTATAAATATACATAAAAATACATATATAGGTAATGAAACAGGTCTGTATGTCATGGACAAGATGCAAAAACGGAAAAATATTATACCCAATACAAGCATCGTATCGCTTTACTATCACAAACTAAATCAAGAATTGTGGTGCGGAACGATGAATGACGGCATCATAATATTGGGACTTAAAAACAACAAAATAAGGTATGTCAAAGAAATAGATGGCTTGTCAAATAATAGTGTATTCTCCATTATCCAAAAGGGTGAGGAAATATGGGCATCTACACTCGCTGGCATTTCCATACTCAACCCGCAAGGTAGAGTCATTGAAGTAAAAACCAAACAAAATGGCTTATTATCTGACTATAATTATATCCTTTTTTCTGACAAAGATCAAAATATATGGATAGGAACAGATGGGAAAGGGGTACAAAAAATAGATCAAAATAATCGCTCAAAAACATATGGTGCTAATCAAACCATTTTATCATTAGCGCAAGACAAAAATGGTGTCATTTGGTTTAGTATGCTCGACGAGGGAGTCGGTTGTATTTTGAATGATTCGATTAGATATTTCGGTGTTAAGGAAGGACTCACGGAGCTTCATATTTCTGGATTAAAAACGGACAAATATGGTCAGATAGTAGTCTTTCACCACACGGGATTTGACCTAATCAATGTAGACAACTTTCAAATTGTGAATTTTGGAAACAATGTAGGCATTCGTAAATGGGATCAAAATATCAACGCTTTCTGTATGGATCAGGATGACAATATCTTGATGACGGACAATGATAAAATCATCTATTACCACGCACTTCAAGATGTAAAATACACCCCAAAACTACACATAAATAAATTGAAATCAGGAGATGTTTGGCTGAATAACGATATAGAACTAAATTACACTGAAAATGATTTTGTCATTGAATACGCAGGAATTTGGTTTAACGATCCTGAAGCAATTCGGTATAGATTTAGATTGGACGATATAGATGAAGAATGGAGATATACGAAAGATCAAAAACTAATATACAGCAATCTAAAGCCAGGAAAATATACGTTTATCTTAGAATGTGCCATCAATGAAAACTTCGCACATGCGGATAAGTTTGAAATCAACTTTAGAATAAAGGAAGCATTCTGGGCTACTTGGTGGTTTATTTTGATAGTGATATCACTTATTAGTTTTTTAATTTTCAAAGTTTTTGATATTGTTTCTGAAAGAAGGAAGACCCTAGAAGCCATGAAAACTGAACAGGTCAAAAACCAACTGGAAACCCTGAAAAGTCAAATAAATCCGCACTTTCTATTTAATAGTTTTAATACTTTGATTTCTGTCATTGAGTACAAACCTGAACAAGCAGTGACTTTTGTCGAAAAACTTTCTGACTTCTATCGCAGTATCCTGCAATATCGGGAAACGGAGTTTATTAGCTTGTCAGAAGAAATGACCATTATGGAAAACTATAGATTTTTGCTAGAGCAAAGATTTGGCAAAAGCATCGAAATCCATGTACATCTTACCCAACCACAAGGATGGATGATACTGCCACTTTCATTGCAAATGCTGGTAGAAAATGCTGTCAAACACAATATCATTTCGAAGAATAAACCATTGTCTATACATATTACGCAGGATGAAGATAATTTGATGGTTTGCAACAACTTACAACCAAAACTAAGTACCGATGCGTCTACACACTTTGGATTACAATCACTATCAAAAAGATATACACATTTGTTAGGCAAAAATATTAAAATAAATAAAACAACAGATGCCTTTTGCATCACAATACCCCTTAAAAAAATAATATGACCCGAGTAGTAATTATAGAAGATGAAGAAATGGCGGCTATCAGGCTATCAGAGATGTTGACGTCACTACCCCAAGATATCAAAATAGTCAGGACGTTGGATAGCATATCAGATAGTATTGCTTATTTTTCGTCGGAACCAGGATACGATTTGATTTTGATGGATATTCATCTGTCAGATGGCAATAGTTTTGATATTTTTAAATATGTGACTATCACCAAACCCATACTATTTATCACAGCATACGACGAATACGCTATTGAAGCATTCAAACAATATGCCATAGATTACCTGCTAAAACCTTTAAGGAAAGAACAATTAGAAGATGCATTTAATAAATATACTCGATTTTATAGAAATCCTGTGCCCGACTATGCTAAACTAGTAGACGTCGATAAAGCAGAAAAAAAGTGGCTTATAAAGTTGGGCCAAAATATCAGGACGGTCAATTATGAAGATGTGGCCTATTACTTCACCATAGAAAAGATAACCTACTTAGTTAATTTTGAAGGTAAAAAGTATCCGGTGGACCAGACATTGGAGTATATAGAAAGTAAGATAACAGATCGCAATTACTTTAGGATAAATCGCCAATATATCATCCATCAGAAGTCTATAGGAAAAATGAACACACACACTAAATCTCGTGTCAGAATCAATTTACTTCCTACAAATGAAGAAGTGATCGTCAGCACCGAGCGATCTCCACAATTTAAAAAATGGCTAGTCGCTTAGTGCCTACAATCGCTGACGCACCGCTTCAAAAAGTAAGACAGAAGCACTTACGGACATATTCATGGAGTCAATTTTGCCTTTCATGGGTATAAATACGTTGACATCTGCAGCATTGACCCATTCATCACTGAGTCCTATGGATTCTGTACCTACT
>JBBRJL010000479.1:0-2923 GCA_038219375.1 Chitinophagales bacterium
TCCATCCATCCCATCCTGATTCGAAATAGTGACCAGCTATTGTGGTGATTTCGGTATTTCCATTAGTAGGACAAGCAGAGCAGTTACCACCACAGTCTACACCTGTTTCATTACCATTCTGGACACCATCGTTACAGGTAGGACAAGCAGGACAATTACCACCGCAATCTACACCTGTTTCGTTTCCATTCTGGATACCATCGTTACAAGTAGGACAAGCAGAGCAGTTACCACCGCAATCTGTGCCTGTTTCGTTTCCATTCTGGATACCATCGTTACAAGTAGGACAAGCAGGACAATTACCACCGCAATCTACGCCTGTTTCGTTTCCATTTTGGATACCATCAGTACAAGTTGGGCTTGATGACCCTGTAGCACAGAATGATTTAGTTTGTGTTGCTCCAAATTGACCACCACTTATGAGTGTATTCGTGCCTTGGGTAATGTTATAATATCCAGGTCCATAAGCACAACAGATGCCATCTCCATAGGAATCATTGATCGTAAATGTGTAGCAGCCTGTTGGCAGGCATAAAGCATGCGTATTGACGGAATTAGGATTAGAGTATGGTCCACCAGAATATAAAATTGTACCAACAGTGTTTTTGATATTCCAAGTTGTCTCATTTGCATAATCATCTGTCCTGACATTTAACGTGAGCACATTGTCTTGGCATTCACTTCCGCCGCCGCCACCATCGCCTTCGCAAACTTGTAGGCATGCTGCTGCGGTTACTTCAGATCTCATTACATTGCCAGGTTGAGTACCAAAACCATTACTAAAATTAATGCCAGCACTGGTAAGATGACAATAAGACATGATCGTCCCACCTCCGGAAGGCAAACCAGGATTGGGACAGCCACCTTCTGTAGTGAAACAGCCATCAATTGCTGTGTTATTGCCATTCCAAACACAAGCATGCGTATGTTGTGACCCAAATAGATGTCCGAATTCATGTGTACAAACTTCCACTGTCCAACTGTAAGTCGGTACATTTTGGTAAGTACTTTGTATACCTGCATAGCTCATACTAAAATCAGGATTGGTTCGGCATAAGCCATCGACATAGGCAACTCCACCACTAGCTTTATATGATAACAGCTGAGCAAGGTCACCGTTAAAGCCTTGTCGGTAAGCAGTAAATGCATTAAGCATAGCAATAGAAGTGGTGCCATTGTACGGACTTGGTACACTCCAAATCACCATTTCTGAAACAACAGTATTTATTTGTTCATTTGCATATAATGTGCTCACCTGATTGAAAATACCTGTAACAAATGAAGTTACGTTCGGGATACTACTTCCTTTATTCAAGTAAATATCATGATCTACTTCTAAATATAATCTTACGCAATCTGATAGCGCTCGATCTCCATCTGTATTCGGTCCTCGAAGCTGCTCTTTTGTATATTGCACCGTATTATCTTTTGCTTGACAGTCAAACGAAAACAGACTGTTTATTTGATCATCTTGGTATAAAATGTGTCTATCATCATTTTCAAGCTTTCCGATGATTAGATTTCCTGTAGCCATAGGGTGAGAGACAAAACCTATGATCTCCCCATTAATGACTGAAACTGCCGCAATACTTAATTTTTGACCTTTGATGATACCTCTATAGTGCTTGCCTGTTTCTACACGAATTTCTTGCATACTCGGAGCTACTTTAACAGTAAAATCTGATGCGAAAGGATTAACTTCTACCAACTCTAGGATAATGTCATTTCGGCCATCTTGCGGTATGTTGAGGCTTATAAATTTGGCACTAGTTTCTGCTATAGCTTTTACCTCTTCTTTGTTGATGTTTAGTAGAGAATAGCTTTTTAGTTCCTTCGGTATATTTACGATAGTTCGATCCGAAGACAGATTAAAGACTGCAAAAGTTTCTTTTGCACTGCTCATGGTGGCTTTTGCGACTAAATCTGATGGTTTTAAACTGTTATTTTGGCCGGTAACGCCAAAATTAAATATTAAAAAATAGCAAATTAAAACAAATAAACTTTTCATTAATAATGGTTTTGATGGGTTATACTCGGTGAATTTGATATACACCGATCTAAATATAATTACATTAGAGATAAATTAAACAAATAATCAAAGCTAAATCTCTTGTTTTACTTGAAATTAAACTTTTGAGTAATGGATTTTTGTCTTTCGACTATTAGAAATCTCAGAAAATGTAAATACCTGAAGAAGATAAACTGTATGTTATATTGACAACTTGTGTTGAAAATCTTTGCAATGATAGGTATGAATTCATCAGTTTTCCTAATAAATTCCTACCTTTTTGTGTAAAATGGTTATATACCCTTGATTATAATAGTGGTATATACCCAAGAACTGTGCCAAAATTGGGTGACCTTAACAAAGATTTTATGATTGTAAGTGGTGGCGTTTTAAAAGAGAGAATCAATCATATTTAAATATTATGTAATGTATTGATTCTGAAATAGTTATTTTTTTGTAGTTTCTATTCCTGTTAAAATTAAAAGTGGCTAATTATTCATAATTAACCACTTTTTTTTATCTATAATATGTGATGGATTGTAAGTTTTATCATTTTTTGACTGTAACATAATTAACAATATTTACAGTGCCGCCTGCTGCATTATTGATCACTGGGATTACGTTACCTTTTACTTCTGAATTATTGAGGGTCATATTTCCTTCATTAAGAATAACAGGTACGGCTGTTCCAATTAGATTTACTTTTAAATCTTTGAATGTGACAATCTTATTTGGGTTTATCTTAATGCCATAATTGCCATTAAAATTAAGTGTAATAGTTGAGATAGGTTGATTTGAGCCATTTACATTGCCATCAATAGTAATGTTTTTGTTTATAAGCAATTGACTGGTAAGTACTGGATTGATACCGCTTGAAAAAGTTATCGTTGCTCCTTCTGGTGCGCAATTTGAGAT
>JBBRJL010000480.1:0-2916 GCA_038219375.1 Chitinophagales bacterium
CCGGGGATGGGTTTTGTTTACTCAAAAATCACACATGTGCATAAAAATTATATAATCATAACTCGTTGATTATATATATATATATGATAAATAAAAATATAATAAGAAATTAAGATTTTATTTTTTTATATGAAAGTTATGCCATAAATTTGTAAAGCGAAACGATAGGACGACAGTAGGAAAAGAAGATTAAGTAGCAAAGTTATTACGTACGTGTATTTATAAGGTTGGAATTGTATAGAGGTTTAGATATTGGTCGTCATGGAGAAGTGTTGATTTATAAGATTAAGTTCAGACGTTTGTCATTCTTTATGATTGCGCAAAAGTAAAGATTATTTATTATTATACATTTCGACGTTTAAGAGCATATTTTTCAACAACAAAAAAAAATAGAACATAACAAAATTAGCAAAAGAAACCCAACAAAGCAAAGTCAGTCTCAGGAGACTGTACCTTGCACCAAGTTTTAAATCAACCCGAAACTAAACAAAAATAAAAAAGAGCCTACTTTGGTCCATTTCGTAAAAAATGGAGTAAACTCTCGCCCTTACAGAAGGAGCGACAAAAGTAGGTTTTATTTTTTGATTAATATGGAACAAGGGTAAAAATTTTATTTATTAAACATTTTTAAATTATTTTGTCATGAGAAATTTCACATTATTATTTATTGCACTATCTTTTTCTTTGATCTACACAAGTAAATCTTCGGCTCAAACTGACTGTTTGCCGCCCCAAACAAAAGAAGTGTCATCGGTTAGGTTACAAATAGGACCTCCAAATATTGCTTTTGACAATTTACTTCTAAAATGGGCACATGTAAATAGTGATACGACGCTACCAAAGCTTAAAGAAATTTATCCAAATTTAGCGAATAAGCCTAGTGAATATGAATTACTAAATACAAGGTTTCTCATAGTAGATCGGCATATATACGAATTATTTAAAACCGGGTTGAATTTTGGATCAATATTACAGAAAATCGACATAAATTCAGGGGAGATTGTATGGAAATCTCCTTTCAATATGACTAAACAGACTAATGTAGAGTTGATGAATAACGTATACATAAATGATGATAAAAATATTGAACTGACAGGATCTCGTGTTTTGGTGACAATTCCTCCAATTTTATTTGTACAAGCACTTGCGACTCGCAAAATATTAAATACAACCGACGGTACGGTGACAAGTGAACACTATACACCCTTTGCAAATGGTGGGATTTATCTCTACAACCAGAGTGGTCAATTGGGAAGTATATATCCATCTTCAGAAAAAAATAAATATACTGTATTAGGGACATACATTGATAATGATAGAAAAAATGTATGCATCACCATGCGGATGAATCAAGATGGAAAAACACTAGATACCGTCTCAGTCATACCTAGTCCCGCACCTGGAGTATCTTTTGTATCTAACTTCAATAGTATATATCCATTGGCAAATGGAAATTATGTTTTATTATTGAATCATATAATTAATCCAGATAACCCTGATGAAAATATCCCTGAATTAATATTTTTAGATCCAGATGGTAAATTTATTAATAGAATGAGCTTGTCTACCTATATAAGTGGTCCTTTTGTCATGGATATTAAAGTAGAAGGAGATGAAATCTTTTTAACAGGTGTGACATATGATAATCTTCAAGATGTGAGCAGTTATAGAAACCATCTACTCATCATAGATCAAAATATGCAAGTCAAAATAAACATCAAAGGGTTCAAATCCTTAGATGGTGAAGCTTGTCAATCCCTTAATG
Source organism: Chitinophagales bacterium (assembly GCA_038219375.1). GTDB lineage: Bacteria > Bacteroidota > Bacteroidia > Chitinophagales > Saprospiraceae > OLB9. The sequence goes on from JBBRJL010000480.1 coordinate 1,766, forward strand.
TGACCAGATACAAGGATAATAAATATTTGGCATTCGCATCGGAAAGAAATAGTTGTCTCAAGTATTTTTTAATAGAATCTGATCAAAAGGTCAAATTTCTTAAAAAGGCTTGCCTTACTGAAGAAGGTTGGATATTAGATCCCAATAAATTTGCTTATACAGACTTAGGAATAGTGATCAATGGATGTACATGGAGGGATAAATCTAAACCCGATGAAAATTTTTTCAATTGCACTTTTGCTATGGATATTTCTAATTTGATCGAAATATCGTCTGTATCTGACATAGCTACAGAATCAAAAATCCAAGTTTACCCGAACCCTACCAATGGATCATTCCAAATAGTGAGTAATAGTAAATATAAGATTTTAAAAATGTATGATACCAAAGGACAAAATGTATCTTTGCCTAGTTTAACAGATAATCTATTTAATATCAGCCATTTACAAAATGGAATATATTACATAGAAGTCCTAATCGGAGATTATACGCAAGTATATAAAATAGTCAAGATCGATTAATGAAATCAAGTGTTATCCGTAGCTACCCGTTTGTTAAAATTTTTAGCCTTGATTTGTATAAATCTTGAATGTTTTAGTTCTGTCTACTTTATCAAGTACCTCAGCGTCACCCTTCCCACTCGAGGGAAGGGTGACGCAGGGTTTTAACATCCAAACACACAAAGTCATCTATCTCGGTATCAATATCGGCTTATGTACTATCAATTTTTTATTAGCACATCATATAATAATGTATTACCTTTGATCGTTATAGGAAATTAATATTTTTTTAAGATACGCATACATGTACACGTGGATTTATACCATTCTTATACTCACTTTGACCACTTGTCAGCCTGAAAAAGAAATCATTGGTTTTGAGCCAAGCGTAGCTGTTCGAGATTCTACTTCCATCATCACTGGAGCAGAAAGAATTGCACTTTTCCATCCGTTGCTCAAAGGCAAAAAAGTAGCTTTAATAGTCAATCAAACTAGCGTAGTCAAAGATAAACATTTGGTAGACACACTATTAAAACTAGGCATCGATGTGAAAGTAGTTTTTGCACCCGAACATGGTTTTCGTGGCAAAGCAGATGCTGGCGAAAAAGTAGACGATACCAAAGATACAAAAACAGGTCTTCCCATCATTTC
>JBBRJL010000481.1:0-2897 GCA_038219375.1 Chitinophagales bacterium
TTTCACAAAGGCACAATGCTAATGCTGACATACCTGACGCAGATGAAGCAATGCCACTACTATGCGGGAATGAGTTGCTACTATCTATCTTTAGGGTTACTTCTCTCAAAAAAGGGAAATAATCGTCGATCAAGCTATCTAGGAATTTTTCAATTCTTGCTGCAAATGCTTGATTTTCGTTGCCTTCTAGGGTAAATGAAAGTTCAACTCTACCGAATTTGTTGTAGTTTTCCCATTCAATAAATGTCCTTGTTGCAGCAGTACTTAGCGTAAAACTTACAGATGGATTGTTTGGCAATTGACGGCCATGTTTCCCCCAATATTTTACAAGCGCTATATTTGAAGGGCTTTGCCAACCTGTTTTAAGCATATTTATGATTTACTTCTGTTAATTTTTATATATTTCAGATTGGTTTCATTTTCAATTCTATACGACACGTCAAAGTCATTGAGGACTGCATCTAGGATGGGATATTGTCCATGATTGTACCCTTCTTTTAGATCATAACTATACAGCTTAGAAAACGCATTCCAATAGAAAGCTTTAAAGCCACCTTTCAATTCTTTGATCATATTATGTATAGGCTCACCAGTTTCTTTTTCGATCATTTTTATCATTATTTTACCTTGCAGTTTGGTCAGATTAGTTAGTGGTTCTTCGAATTCTTTGGTTAGTTGCTCTTCTAGTTCAGCTATCTTTTTCTTTCTTTCTTTTTTGCTCATATGCTCAGAAGCATACTCCAATTCTCTGAAAATTCTGATGGCTTCCTTGGCATAAGGATAAACTTTGGCAGCATAATTTCGGAATCGTTGGTACTTTTTGTAATCTTCATCACTGGCAAAACTACGCAAAGCTGTGATACTCACATTATCCAAATTGGCCAATATTAAGGTATCGCCTTCTTCAGTAATGATGGCTGAATAGACCTGACCTTCAAAGGTGATTTTCGTTTCCCTACCCAATTGGTCCAAGACAGGTTTTTGAGCTTGGACTGTGTGGCAACAAACACAAAAGATAAATAATAATAATTTGTTCATTAGCATGATTTATTAAAACGAAAACGCAAAATAAGCAGATTTAGTTATCACATTTGAATTTCTTTAACATTACTTGGTATATTTTAGTGTTAATTTTGCACCGGATAGAATTTTTAATTTATAACACAATAGATATTAAAGCATTGAAAATGTTTAATTTATAAATTCGTCACAGATTTTTGACCTTAGAAGACCAGTTAATTTTGATTAGACTTTTATTTATAATTTTGAGTTTTGTTATCGCCACAACACTAGTCTCTGGGCAACATAGCTTAAAAAAAATAAATTATCCAGTCAATAGTGATCATCTTGACGAGATATGTCCTGTAGTCTCATACGATGAAGATCAATTGTTTTTTACTAGAGTAGCTGATCCAAATTGTGAAAAAACACTTTTTGTCGATAGTTTTGATGTTTTTATTACTTCGGATGAATCTAAATATTTGTCCAAACTAAATCAGGTATTTACCCAAATCGCATCTCAACCGATCACCGACCCGTTTGCTTCATCATACAATCAGGACATTTGGTACACCAAGCTTAGAAATAATGAAACAGAAGGTATCTATCATCCCGGCTACCCAATCAATGATGTTTTACCCAATAGTATTTGTGCTAATTTTGGAAAAGAAAACAGATACCTTGTCATTAATCAGTTTGCATCATTCGGAGGTATAGACAGAGGTTTTTCTGTTACGGAAAAGAAAGGAACAGATTTCGTATTTCCCACACCTATAAATATTAAGAACTTTACTTCCAAAAGTAATGAAGTTAATATTACGGCAAGTCTTGACTCTTCGATTTTGATAATTGCTATGCATACCAAAGATACCGCTGAGAATATGGATCTTTTTGTGTCTTTTCATAGTGGAGGACATAATTATAGCGAACCTATTCACATGGGTAATGATATCAATTCCTACTTTAGAGAATCTACACCGATGTTTACCCACGATGGCAAAAGACTGTATTTTACTTCGGATAGACCGGGTGGATATGGAGGGAAAGACATTTATTTTTCGGATAGACTAGATTTTACCTACACTAAATGGTCTGCACCCAAAAGACTTAATCCTCCTGTTAATTCGGTCTTTGATGACTCTCATCCACACCTTCTCAAAGACAATAACTTGATTTATTTTACTTCAAATAGGGATGGTACCAGTGATATTTTTAGTGCAAAACTCCTTAGAGAACAATTGAATAGGGAAATAGTCATCACCATATATATTATCAATGGAGCGACCGGAAAAAAAATGGTAGGGGAAGTAACTTGGGGAGAAGCATACAAGGTGAAAAGAGATGGATTTTTTAGGGCAAAAGATGGTATATGTGGGTATAAATTTTTTGAAAATAAACCCATGTCATTTATCGCAACAAATCGAAATTATATAAGTCAGGAAGTAATTATTGATCCTCAGGAATTGGTGAATGCTGGTATTTACAAACAAACTATTGAGCTAGTCATGTATGCTGATAGTACTTATGGTAAAAAAAGCGAAGCAACCAAAGTCGTCCACCAAAAGGAGCCAGCCGCAATCACTGAATTGGATTTGCAAAATACCATTATGCTCAATAATATTTATTTTGAGCGTGCTAAACCCATAGTTTTGCCTGAATCCTATCCATCGATAAATAAACTAGCAGAAGTGCTACTCACAAGACCAAAATTATATATCCAAATCGTAGGCCATACAGATAATGTGGGTGATAAAGATGCCTTAAAGATATTATCTGAACAGCGAGCAGACGCCATCAAAAAATTACTTGTAGAACGAGGGGTCCCTACTGTACGAATAGATACACACGGTTATGGAGACTCAAAACCTTTGGGTCCAAATGATATTGAAGCAAACAAA